>CAMLEQ010000212.1 GCA_946479015.1 uncultured Gemmatimonadota bacterium
GCGGGGTGGCGGCTGTGCGCGGGGGCGCCGGCGTGGGCCGGCGCCCCGCCGCGTTCCTGGGTCCGCCCTTCCCAACCCCGGGGTCCGGGGTTCTCTAGATCCCTCCGCCCCCTGGCCCCTGACCCCCAGCCTCTAATAACCGGGGTTCTGGGTCAGCCCCGCCGTCACGTCGATCTCGCGCTGCGGGATCGGGTACAGCGTCTGGTTCTGCGAGATGCCGAGCACCGTGGTCGCGATGCCCGCGCGCACGAGGTCGGGCCAGCGGTCGCCCTCGAAAGCCAGCTCGAGGCGGCGCTGGTGGATGATCTCGTTGATCACGTCGTCCTGCGTGGTGACGTCGACGCCGAGCACGAGGTCGGGGAGGTTGGCGCGCTCCCGGATGCGGTTCACCTCGGCCACCGCTTCAGGGAGCTGGTTCAGGCGCGCCAGCGCCTCGGCACGGATGAGCACCACCTCGCCGAAGCGGATCACGTGCAGGTACTCCGTCCCCTGCACCGAGCGGTACTTGTTGCCGAACTGGTGGCGCCCCGAGTGGTCGATGTTCCATAGCGCGCGAGCATCGCCGTCCGCGGGCGGGGCCCAGGTCGTCGGGCTCGCCGACGCATCGAACGCGGGGTCGTACTGGTGCATCAGCTCCTTCGTCGGCGCGACCTCCCAGCGATTGTCGTAGATGTAGTAGTACGAGAGGTTGTTGTACTGCTGGGCGGTGAAGAGCACCCGGAAGATGTCCTCCGGGGTCGACTGCCCGGTGGTGGAGAACAGGTCGCCGTAGTTCGGCGCGAGCTCGTAGCTCATGTCCTCCACCGCCCTCGCTTCCGCCTCGGCGCCGGCGTAGTCGCCCTTGTAGAACAGCACGCGGGCGCGCAGGGCGTGGACCGCGCCCACCGTGGCGCGCGTGGTCGGCTCCGTCGCGGTGATGCCGGCGGCGGCCGAGTCGAGGTCCTTCAGGATCTGCGCGTACACCTCGTCCGACGTGGCGCGCGTGATGCTCCCCGCGTCGCTCACCGACGTGGCTGGCACGAGCCGCAGCGGCACACCCCCCCAGAGCTTCACGAGGTTGTGGTAGTCGAGCGCGCGCAGGAAATACGCCTCGCCGAGGATCTCCGACTTCTCCGTGGCATCGATGGACTCGATGCCAGGCACCTTGGCGATGATCTCGTTGACCCGGTTGATGTCGTCGTAGATCGCGATCCAGATGTCGGCGACGGTCTCGTTGTCGGCGCGGAGTTGGTTGGCGTCCGCCTCGGCGAGCGAGGTGTAGCTGCCGGTGTGCTCGGTGTTGTCGGACGAGAGGTCTCCCATCACCGGGAAGTCCTCCCCGTAGTACGAGAGGTCCTGCAGCCCGGCGTAGGCGCCGGTGAGCGCGGCCTCGGCGCTCTTGGCATCGGTGATGGCGGTCGCTTCCGGGATCGATCCCTTCGGCGTCACGTCGAGCGGATTGCCGCAGCCGATGAGCGCCCCGAGCGCCAGCGCGGAAATCAAGCGGTTTGGTGTCATTTGATGGATCATCCTCGAGATCGAGTCGGTGTCGTTCGGGAGCCGGTTCACCAGTCGGTGGACACGCCGATGCTGAACGAGCGCGCGCGAGGATAGGCGTAGTAGTCCGTGCCGAGCGCGATGTTCGCGGTGGATCCGTTGCTGTTCACGTCGGGGTCGTAGCCCGAGTACTTCGTGAACGTGTGCAGGTTGTGCCCCGAGACGTACAGCCGGGTGTTCTGGAGGTGGCCGAACGATGCCAGGCTCGCCGGAAGCTCCCAGCTCAGCGTGACCTCCTGGATGCGAACGTACGAGCCATTCTCGATGAAGCGGTCGGAGATCTCCGTTCCGCCCGAGTTGCCGTCGAAGCTGGCGCGCGGCTCGTTGGTGATGTCGCCCGGCTTCTGCCAGCGCGAGAGCGCGTCGGTGAACTTGTTGTCGTAGTGGTAGCCGCCGTCGTCCGCGAAGATGCGCATCAGGTTGAACACCTTCGCGCCATGGCTGAACTCGAGGAAGCCGCGCAGCGAGAAGCCCTTCCAGCTCACCGTGTTGCCGAGCCCACCCCACCATTTGGGCTGCGGGTTCCCGGCGAAAACGCGGTCCTCGGAGGTGATCTCCCCGTCGCCGTTCACGTCCTGGTACACGGCGTCACCGGTCTGGGGATCGACGCCGGTGAAGTGCAGCACGTAGAACTCGCCGATCGGCTGCCCCACCGCGGCGCGGCTGATGTCGCGGAAGTTCGAGGCGTCGCCGAGCGGCTGGTTCTCGAAGAGCTTCGTGACCTCGTTGTGGTTGAACGAGATGTTGAAGTCCGTGCGCCACGACAGGCCGTCCTTCGTCGCCGGGTCGAGGTTCACGGTGTTGATCCCGAGCTCCACCCCACGATTGAGCACGTTGCCGACGTTGTCGTAGTACGACGAGAAACCGCTGGACGCGGCGATCGGCCGGAGCACGAGCAGATTCGAGGTCGCCTTGTGATAGTAGTCGGCGATGACGCTCACGCGGCCGCCGAACGGCGACCAGTCGAGCCCCGCGTCCCACTCCTTCGTGGACTCCCACTTCAGGTCCGGATTCGAGAACTGCTCGGGGATGATTCCCGGGTCGTTGCCGTAGTTGCCACTCGTGTACAGTCCCTGGTACGCGTAGTTCGGAATCCCCTGGTTTCCCGTGACGCCGAAGCTGCCGCGCAGCTTGAGCGTGCCGAAGTGGTCGGCGAAGTCGCCCATGAACGGCTCTTCGCTGATCACCCATCCCGCCGAGAGGGCGGGGAAGACGGCCCATCGGTTGTTCGGTCCGAAGCGGGAGGAGCCATCGGCGCGCAGGCTGCCGGAGAGCAGGTACTTGTTCTGCCACGACCAGTTGGCGCGGCCGAAGAACGAGGCGAGGTTGTGCTCGTCCGGCAAGCCGTCGTATGAGGTGATGACGGTGGCGTTGCGCACGTAGTGGAGCTGATCGCTGCTGAATCCCTCGCCGCGGACGAAGTTCAGCTCGCTCCTGTCGTACTCCATGCTGCCACCCGCCACCACGTCGTAGCTGCTCGCGTTCTCGTCGTGCTTGGCGTAGGTGAGGAAGCTCTCCAGAAGGTAGCGGTTCCCGGTGCTGTAGCCGCTCTTGGCGACGCCGTTCGCGCTCTGCGCGTAGGTACGGTCGACGAGCGGCGAGTCCCACTCGTCCTCGTGCAGGTTCAGCACGTCGGCGCCAGCACGTCCGGTGAGGGAGAGGGCGTGGGTGAAGTTGTACTTCCCTTCCACGCTCCCCATGAACCGCTCGGTGATGCTGGGAATCTCGTTGAACGTGGCGATCGCCACGGGATTGGCGTAGTTCAGACCTTCGTCGCGCCCGGTGAAGGAGCCGTCCGCTCGGACGATCGGGAGCGTGGGCTCCTCGCCGATCGCGTTGGTCACGACGCCGGTGAGGCTGTTGTCGCCGGGGATCCGGTGGTTGTCTTCCCGGGAGAACGACAGCGACGACTTCACCGAGAATCGGTCGCTCGCCGCGAAGTCGAGATTGGCGCGTCCAGAGGCGCGCTTGTACGACGAGCCGATCACGATCCCGTTCTGGTCGAACAGCGAGCCGCCGAGGAGGTAGCTCAGCCGGTCGGTGCCCCCGCTCATGGAGAGGTGCACGTTCGAGATGGGCGCGGTCCGGAAGACAGCGTCCTGCCAGTCGTAGCTCACCTGGTCATCCCTGCCGGCCAGGAACCCGTAATCGGCGGGGTCGTAGCCGTCGTTCACCGCGCCCTCGGCCATGTACTCCACGTACTGCTTGGCGTTCATCATGCTGAGGCGCCGCGCCGGATCCTGCCATCCAGTCGACGCGTCGATGGAGAAGCGGGTGCGCCCCGATGCGCCGCGCTTCGTGGTGATCATCACCACGCCGTTCGACGCCCGCGAGCCGTAGATCGCGGCCGACGCCGCGTCCTTGAGCACGGTGATGGACTCGATCTCGTCCGGGTCGAGTCCCGTGACGCCGGTGAGTCCCTGGCCGTTCGGCCCGAGCTGCGAGAAATCCTCGCTCTGCATCGGCACGCCGTCGATCACGTACAACGGCTGGTTCGACGCGGAGACGGACGCGGCGCCGCGCACGCGGACGGTGATCCCGTTCCCCGGATCGCCGGAGTTCTGCGTCACCTGCACGCCCGGCGCTTTCCCCTGCAGCGCGGCATCCACGCCGGCCACGGGCTGGTTCGCAATGTCCTTGCTGGAGACCGTGGTCACCGCACCCGTCACCTGCGAGCGGTCCTGAGTGCCGTAGCCCACCACGACCACCTGCGAGAGCGTCGCCGCCACGGCGTGAAGGGCGAAGTCCACGGTGACGGTGTCGCCGGCGGCGACGGTGACGCGGTGCTCGCCGGGCGCGAAGCCGATGCGCTGCGCGCGCACGGTCACGGCGCCGGGGGGCACGAGGCGGATCGTGTACGCGCCCTGATTGTCGGTCAGCGCGCCGCGGCTGGTGCCGGGCACGCCCACCTGCGCGCCGCTGATCGGCTGACCGGACACCGAGTCGGTGACGGTCCCGCGAATGACGGCGGTGCCCTGTGCCGCGCCCGACGCGGGTAGCCCGACCAGGGCTGCCAGGCCGAGCGCGAGGGCGATTGCCCCACTGCGACAGGCCAGTTTCATCGATGTACCTCCCCTGACAGGTGACGAGATGGAACCTTGGTTCGGTGGCACGGTGCCACCCATGAAGCGCGAGCGATGCTGCGAGGGATCAGTCGTGCGGAAGCGAGGCGTTGCCGGTCCGCGGATCGAACGTGCTCCCCGCGGGGAGCAGGTACAGCCGAACGCCGGTGGCGCCGAGCCGCGGCGCGCCGGCGGGGGTGATGCGCGCCGCGCGCGCGTCGTACACGATGGCGGCGCTGCGCCCGAGGATGGTCCAGGCGCCGGAGGGATCCACGCGCACCGCGGTCCCCTCGTCGATGCCGACGCCGATGAGCGACGGGCGCTCGAGCACGGCGGCCAGCAGCCGGTTGGCGCGCTCGCGGCGGATGAAGTGCATGTCCACGATCGCGCCGTGCAGGAAGCCGAACCCGGGCTCGATGTCGATGGCGCCCCGCGTGATGTTGGGGTACTCGTCGCCGTAGTAGCCGACGCTGTCCGCCTCGGGGCGGCGCTGGTTGCCGGTGACCATGGAGTCGCTCATGATCGCGGCGCCGGCGGAGGTGCCGCCGATCACGGCGCCGGCGAGGTAGCGCGCCTGGATGGCGCGCAGCGTGGGAGTGCCGAGCAGCACGGCGGTGAGCCGCGACTGGTCGCCGCCGTTGAACCAGACGCCGGTGGCGGAATCGAGCAGGTGCGCCACGGAATCGGTCTGCGCCTGGTCGCGCGTGACGTTCACCACGAACGCCTCGGCGCCGAGCTTGCGGAAGTCGTCGGCCTTCTCGCGCCCGCCGGATTCCGCCTCCTCGCTCGCCATCGGCACCACGGCGATGCGCGCGCGCCCCGCGCCGCCGGCGAGATCCACGAACTGCTTCACCAGCTCCGGCGGCTGCGACCCGCCGCCGACGATGAACAGGGTGCCGCGCGGGCGCTCCGGCGCGGCCGGGCCGCTCTGCGCGGCGGTGCCGGTGCAGGCGGTGAGGAGCGTGGCGATGAGGAAGAGAGAGCAGGGACGGGTGGGGCGGGACAGGTGCACGATGGGTCACTCCGTGGAGGAAGCGCCGGCGACACGCGTGCGCGCGCGCGCCGAACGAGATCGAGACACGCTGGGAGGGTGCGGCGCGGCGGGCGCGCCGAGGCGGCGCGAGATCCGGTCGGCCGACCGCCGCACGAGCGCGGCGACGCGCGGGATGCGCTCCGGTCCGAGCCGGGTGCTGGGGCCGCCGGCGCTGATCGCGGCCACCACCCGTCTCTCGTGATTGCGCACCGGCGCGCCGATGGCCACGAAGTCGCGCTCCACCTCGCCGATGGCGGTGGCCCACCCGCGGCGGTGCACGATGGCCAGCTCGCGCGCGAGGCGCTCGGCGCTGGCGATGCTCCGCGGCGTGAGCCGCGCGAGGCGGCCGAGCGGCGGCAGCCCGGGCCCCTCGTAGCGCGCGGCGGCGAGCGCCGCGAGCTCTCCGCGCGCGGCATCGCGCAGGTCGATGGAGCGGAGCGCGTGCGCGGCGAGCGCGAGGAGGTCGGGCCCGAGCCGGTAAGCGCCCTCCTCGTCGCGGGCCACGAGCCCGCCGCGCTCGAGGGCACCGAGGAGCCGGAAGGTGGTGGTCTTGTTCAGCGCGAGCGACTGCGCCAGCTCGGAGAGCGGCCACGCGTCACGCCCGCCGAACGCCCTGAGGATGGCGACGGCGCGATCGACGGCCTGGGCACCAGTAATGGTGCGTGCGGGCGAATCGATGGAACGGCGTTTCATGTCGTGCGCTATCCTCCGACGCGTCAGCTCGGCTGTCAAGAATTCTTAACGTTAGAGTTACGCGAATTCGGGGAGGAGCGTTGGGGTGGGTGGGGGCGAGGGGCGAGAATGCCTGACGTGAAGGGAGGCCGGTCGCGTGAGGCGCGGGGGCCATCTCTTTGAGACAGCCACTGTCGCGGGTGCCCCTACGTGGGGAGGGGAGCGACACACGTTTCAAGGGGATGGGGGTGCCTAGGACCTGGTCGCTAGACCACCGAACAACGCGTGTGGCGTGTGGGGAACTGACGGGGAGAGGAGGTAGGGAGAGCGCGTGTAGGTTTGGATGTAGAGAGAGTTCACCTACACACGAGCCTACACGCGCTCTCCCTACCTCCTCATCCCGTCAGTTCCCCACACGCCACACGCGTTCCATGGTGGTCCAGCGACTAGGTCCTAGACCCCCACCAGATCATCTCCTCTTCGCCGCCGCCGGAATCTGCTTCTCGAACTCCACCGCCGCCGCCGTGCGGTTGTTGACGCCGAGCTTCTGGAAGAGGTTCTGCGTGTGGAACTTCACCGTGCTCG
>CAMLEQ010000213.1 GCA_946479015.1 uncultured Gemmatimonadota bacterium
GTGTAAGCGCGCACGCCGCCGAAGCGAATGGCCCCCGGCGCCAAGGCCGAGGAACCCGAGCGGAACCCAGCCAGGGCGCCCGAGCGCCGCCACGACCGAGGAGCCCGGCCGAGGAGCCCGGCCGAGGAGCCCCTCGCACCTACTCACGCACGCACCATGTCCACGCACGCGACGATCCGCATGACGCGCTTGACGTGCCCCGGCATGTACGCGTGCAGATCCGCGTCGCTCATGGTGGGCATCGCGCCGAGGTCCGACCGCACGGAGTCGATCACCGCCACCCAGTCCGGATCCACCGTCACGTGCATCGCGCGCACCCGGTCCTCGAAGCGCGTGAGCATCCCCGTCACCGCGCGCTCGTGCGCGGGGAGGAGGCGCCGCTGCGTGGCGGCGGGGGCGGCGGCGATGCGATTGACGTCGGCGGTCACCTCGGCCACGGTGCGCGCGATCTCCGCCCGATCCGGGACATTCGCTCGGGGCGCCGCCATGGTGGCGGCGCCGCTGTCCGCGGCCGCCGCCGGCGCCGCGCTCCCCTTGTTGCAACCCCACAGCGCCGCGGCCAGCACGGCGCACCCCAACGACAGCCGTCCACGTGTCATCCGAAGTTCCAGTGTCGGGTGGTGAGGATCAGTGTACGTCGTGCGCCGGACCGTCCGGTCACGCGGGCGCCGATCGCAAGAAGCGGACTCGCCAGCGGATCGCGAGGTCACGGACATCGGGCACGGAGCATGAAGGACATCCTGGGAGCAGCGCGGCACCCGCCGCCCGATCACGCGCACGGAGAGGCCACACCGATGACGACGAGCCGACAGACCGACTGGATGAACCACCCCGAGATCCGCAAGCTCGTGGACGAGGCGAATCGCCTGTCGCTGGCCGAGCGGATCACCCTGGTGAAGGGGCTGGTGCCGCGGATCGCCGACCAGCTCACGGATCGCGAGTTCGAGGGGTTCATCGCGGACATCAGACTCAAGGGCGAGCGGTTCAACGAGGCGAAGGCGCACCCCGGCGAGGGGCGCGCGACGCGACTCACGCCCGGAGAGCGGGAGCTGGAGCAGCGGTGACGCGGTGAGCGCGGCGGCGTCTCCGTCGCCGCACGCCCGTGAGCGGATCGCCGGCCGACGCGGGGGATGTCCTACTCCCGCGTCCCGATCCCTTCGTCTCGCATCGCCTCCGCCCTCCGCTTGGCCGCGATCTCGTGGAGGAGGCGGTCCTCCGGCGTCTCGAGGCGGAGGGGAGGCACGGGAGCGGGCTTGCCGTCCGCGTCGAGGTGCACGAAGGTGAGCCAGCACTCGTTGGTGTGACGCCGCCGGCCGGTGGTCACATCCTCGGCGTACACGTGGGCCAGCACCGCCATGGACGTGCGCCCCACGAACACCACGTGCGCGTGTACCTCCACCACCTCCCCCACCCGGATCGGCTCCTTGAACAGGATGCGGTCGATGGAGAGGGTGGTGGCCTGGCCGCCGCAGTGCTTCATCGCGCTGAGCGCCGCGGCCCGGTCCACCATGCTCATGATCACCCCGCCGAACACCGACGGGTGCTTCAGACCGTTCGCGTGCTGCGGCATCATCAGGTCCGCGACCGTCGCCGCGGACTCGCGGGGGGCCTTGGCTTCCATGTGGTGAGTGTCGGTTCTGGCTCTGGTCATTCGGCGCCTCTCGCTCGCCACGCGCGCGCGGCGGGCAGGAAGGTGGGGGGTCGGGGAGCGGCCATGGCGGTGCGCGTCTCCTCGTCGTAGAGCGCCGCCTCGTCGAACGCGCGCGCGAGGGCACGCAGCGTGGTGCTGTCGGCGCGTCCCGCATCCAGCCAGTAGATGCTCCGCACCGGCGCCGGCATGCGCGCCACCGGCCAGGCGTGCCCGTGCGCGTCCTCCAGCGACAGCCGCACCCCGTCGTCTCCCGCATCGCGGGCCAGCACCTGGTAGCCATCGCGGCGCCACCGCGCCCCCGCGGAGTCCTCGCTCGTGGGGAGACCGTCACGGGCGCGGTCCCACCAGGCGGGGATGGCGACCTTCACCGGCGGCAGCGGGAGCACGATCCCCCCCGCGCGCGATCCGCGCCCCGGCACGACGAACTCCACCGCCGGCTCGCCGTTCATCGCCACGAGGTCGAAGCTCGTGCTGTCGAACTGGAAGTCGCCGATCGCGCCCGCCGCCTCGCGGACCCGCGCGTCGTCCGAGTCGCGCGAGGCGAGCACGGAGTCGCGCTCCTGCGCGAACAGCGCGCTCCCCTTCCGCACCAGCGAGGCGGCGGTGCGCGCCCCGAACAGCTCAGCGAGCGACGGATGCCGCCCGTCGCGCAGATCGACCACCCCACGCCGCCGCACGTGCCACTCGTCCCCCTCGCTCACCGTGAGGTCGGCGGCGTACTCGTAGCTCGTGTAGTGGCCGAACCGGTCGAGCAGATCGAGCTCGCTGGTGGCGGAGACGTGCGGATCCGGCTCCAGGTCCTCGTCGGGCCCCAGCGGGCGGTCGTCGGGGTGCGCGCGCGCGTACCACCGCTCGATCCCGCGGATCGTGGTGTCACGGAAGACGAGGAGCGAGTCGCCGGTCACCAGGTCGCGGCGCCAGAGCTGCTCCCCCACGATCTCGGCGTCGGTGTACGAGCGGTCGTCGTCCACCACGTACACCTCGTAGAACTTCCCCCCCCAGCGCGCGAGCTCGAGCGGCGAGCCGCGGGCGTGCACCCCCTGCGGGCCGGCGTGCACCCAGAAGGTGGAGTCCCCCGCCACCACCAGGAAATCGGCGCGCGGCGGCGTCGCGGCCGGCGGCGCCGGCCGGCCACAGGCGAGGAGGAGGAGGGGCAGCGGAAGGAGCGCGCGAAGGTGCATGCGACGCGAAATATAGCGCGTGACGGAAGCGGCGGTCGCGTCGTACTCCTCTTGCGCGGCGCGATTAGATTTCGCGCGTTTCACGCCCCCCTTCGTTCCGCCCCCTCCCTTCGGAGCACGAGCAGCACCCATGCGCAGCAGCATCCCGTTCCTCGCCCTGGCGCTCCTCGCGTGCGGCGGCGACGCCCGCACGCCCGGCACCGTGCAGGCGCAGCCCGTCGTCCCCGCGACCGCCTCGCGCGCCGCCGATTCCGTGCACGCCGACACCACCGCGCACGCGCCGATGCTCGACGACAGCGCGGCCGTGCGCGGGCTGTACGTGAACCGCTTCGCCGCCCAGAGCGAGCGGCGCATGCGCCGCCTCATCGCCATCGCCGACAGCACGGAGATCAACGCGCTGGTGATCGACATCAAGGACGAGTTCGGGCTCAACTACGACTCCTCCGATCCCATGGTGGCGCGCAACGCGGGGAACATGGGACGCATCCCGCACCTGAAGGCGCTGGTGGACACGCTGAAGGCGCACCACATCGTGCCGATCGCGCGCATCGTGGTGTTCAAGGACTCCGTGGCCGCGCGCAACAATCCCGACCACGTGATCCGGAAGCCGGACGGCACCCCCTGGCACGACAAGAAGGGGCTCACCTGGGTGGACCCGTACGACCGGGCGATCTGGGAATACGACATCCGCGTGGCCGAGGACATGGCGCGCCTCGGCTTCGCCGAGATCCAGTTCGACTACATCCGCTTTCCCGAGCCGTACAAGAGCCTTCCGCCGCAGGTGTTCCGCGACGCGAACGGCGTGAGCAAGCCGCACGCGCTGGCGAGCTTCTTCGAGACCGCCTGCCCGCGCATCCACAAGCTCGGCGCGCGCTGCACGGCGGACATCTTCGGTCTCGTCACCACCGTGCCCGGCGCGCTGGAGGTGGGACAGCAGTGGGAGGAGCTGTCCCCGGCGACGGACGTGCTGCTCCCGATGGTGTACCCGTCGCACTACCCGCACGGCTCGTTCGGCATCGCGCGCCCGAACGCCGAGCCGTACCGCACGGTGAACCTCGCGATCGCGCGGGCACACGAGCGCGACCTGAAGCTGGGGGTCACGCGCCCGGAGCACGTGCGGCCGTGGCTCCAGGCGTTCTCGCTCAAGGGGATGACGCCGAAGTACGGGCCGTCGGAGCTCACCGAGCAGAAGCGCGCGGTGTACGACGCGGGCTACGACGGCTGGGTGCTGTGGAACCCCGGCTCGATCTACGAGCCGTACCTTCCGGCGCTGGAGGCGCGCATGGTCTCGCGCCGGAAGGCGGTCGCGGCTCGTCAGGCTGGGGCGCCGGCGGTCACCGGACGGTGACGAACTCCTTCAGCACCTGCTGGAGCTCGAGGTTCACGCCGTGCTCCACGACCACCATGTACCCACCCGGGGCGAGGGAGAGCGTGGCCTGATACTGCACCGTCTCGGTGCCGGCGTCGCACTGCGGGCGCGTGGTGGGGAGCACCCGGAGCTCCACCAGCGAATCGGTGCGCTGCGCGGTGGCGGTGATGGGCACGCCCACGCATGCGCCCCCCACGCTCCCCTCCACGAGCACCCCTCCGTCCACCGCGTGCGCGGTGGTCGTGAGGGGGTCGCCCGGGGCCTGCTGGAGCGACACGTTCACGTGACTGATCTGCTGCTGCGGCTCGGTGCTCGACGAGCAGGCGACCGCGCTTCCGCACAGTAGGAGGAACAGGGCCAGGCGGCTCATGAGTGCTCTCTTCGGATGTTTCAGGGTCCGCTTCAAGATCACGGCGGAGCCCGGCGCGGGCAAGCGGCGAGCTCAGTACCGCAGCTCCATCGAGAGCGTCACCGAGCGCGGATAGGCGGGGTTGAGGAAGCGCTCGAGCACCGGCTCGCCGGGACGCGGGGCGCCGATCGCTCCCTTCGGATTCTCGCCGAAGATTCCGAAGGTCGCGTAGCGCTGGTCGAACAGGTTCGACACGCTCGCGTGGATGGTCACGCGCTCCCGCTCCCAGCGCAGCGCCAGCGACGTGGTGGAGTACCCCGGGATCCGCCCGCTCGCCGTCCGCGCGGAATCGAGCGCCACCCGCTCCAGGTTCGCGTCGTTCCCGCGCAGGAACTGGCTCGACACCATCCGCACCGACAGCTCGGCGCCGAGCAGCGCGCGCCCCACCACGCGCGTGGCCTCCACCCCCACGCTCCCGCGATGGCGCGGCGAGAGCGGGAACTCGTCGCCGGGGCGCGCGGAATCCGGCGCGGGGAGCGCCGACTCGAGCAGCACCGCGCTCTGGTAGGTGGCGCCGAGGAGCGCGTAGCTCCCGAACAGCCGCAGCCCCGCAGGGAGCGACAGCGATCCGCTCGCCTCGATCCCCTGGCGTCGCGTGCGCGGGATGTTCTGGAAGAACCCCGTCGTGGTCGCCGCCGAGGTCACGAAGACGATCTCGTCGCGCACGTCCTCGCGGTACGCGACCACGTCCAGGTTCGCGCCGTCGCGCGGCTCCCAGTCGAACCCGGTCTCGTAGTTCGTCACCGTCACGGGGCGCAGCGGGGGATCGTCGCCGAGCGAGAACGGGAGCGGACAGGGCGCGCTCGCGTCGGCGCAGGCGAGCTCCAGCGCGGCGGGGGCGCGGAAGCCGGTGCTCACCGCCGCGTAGCCGCGCACGGCATCGGAGAGGGTGTAGTTGACGCCGATGCGCGGCGAGAAGCGCGTGAAGGTGTTGGTGCCGTCGTTCGACGGATCGCGCAGGTCGCGGAAGGGGACGCGCACCCAGTCGCCGCGCGCGGCGGCGGTGAACGACAGCCGCGGGGTGGCCTGCAGCACCCCCTGGGCGTAGAGCGCGCCGTCGTCCTCGTTCACGCGCGCGCTCTCGCACAACCCGGTGCTCGGGTCGCACGAGCCATCGATCGGCGCCTCCGGCGTGGCCTCGCTGAAGATCCGGTAGCGCACGTCGTTGCGCGCGTACTCCGCGCCGACGGTGAGCGCGAGCGGCAGCGCGCCCACGGTGGTGGGACGCGTCCACTCCGCGGTGCCCCCCGTGGAGCGGCTCGCGACGAACGCGTCGGTGCTCGGCGCGTCGATGTTCACGTTGAACTGCTGCGTGTCGTTGCGGCGGTGGAAGACGTTCCCCCGGATCGTGCCGCCGCCGAGCGGGCGCTCCCCGCGCAGCGCCAGGTGCCAGAGCTCCGGCTCGAAGAAGTCGCCTCCGGTGAAGTTCGCCCGCGGGTCCACGTGGAACCAGCTCTCGGGAAGGGAGCCCGCCTGCATCAGCCGGTCGTGCGCGTACATCACCGTGAGCGCCACGTCGGTCGAGTCGCGCTTGCGCCCGATGTTCGCGAACAGCATGCGCGTGCGCGCCGGGGTCTGGTCGCGCCAGCCATCCTCCTCCGAGCCGTGCGCCATGAGGAATCCGTCGATCCCCCCGCGCATGCCGCTCGCCGTGATGCGCGCGCCGCGGTAGCCGTACGCGCCGCCATCCACGTCCACCCCCGCGCTGGCGGTGGAGTCGCCGCGCCGCGTGAACAGCACCAGCGCCCCGGCGAGTGTGTTCTTGCCGAACAGCGTCGCGGGTCCGCGCACCAGCTCCGCGCGCGACACGGCCTCCATGGGGATGAGGTCGAAGTTCACCTGCTGCGCATCGGGCTCGTTGATCCGCACGCCATCGAGGAAGACGCTCACCCCCTGCGGCACGCCCACCACCGGGGAGAGGGTGAAGCCGCGGATGTCGACGGTGGGCTGCACGCGCGTCCCCTGGTCGTCGAACACGCTCACGCCGGGGAGCTTCGCGAGCGCGGCGGCGGCGGCGGCGGGCCCGGGGGCCACGTCGCGCACGCGCACCTGGTCCACCTGCACCGGCGTGCGCTCGTCCACGTCGGTGAGACGGGTGCCGGTGACGACGGTGGGGGCCAGCGCCTGCGCGCGCCCGGCGCGGGCGCTGTCGGCGCGCGCGCTGTCCGCGCCGGCGCCGCTCGCGCCCGTGCTGTCACGCTGCTGCGCGGCGGCGGGGCG
>CAMLEQ010000214.1 GCA_946479015.1 uncultured Gemmatimonadota bacterium
TCGATCCGGCGAGGAGCAGGTTCGTGGCGCGGATGATCCCGTCGATCGTGGACTGGCCGGTGCCGTAGCGGTTGTCGAACAGATGCTTGGTGAACGAGTCGTTCACCGAGATCACGGGGAACTGGAGGATGCCGTCCTTCGCCATCGCGCGGAGGCGGATGACGCCGGTGGTGGTCTCCTCGGTGCTGCCGATGACGCGCGCGAGCAGCGCCTTCCGCGCCGCGGGGTCGATCCCTTCCACCCACCGGCGCACGGGTCCGGGCAGGTCATCGAGCCGGCCGAGGGCGATCATGTGGATCGCGCCGACCACGTCGGCGCCGTCGTCCATGGTGATCTCCGGCCCATGGGCGATGGCGGCGCGGATGTGGTCGTAGTAGGTGTCGTTGTCCTCACCCTTGATGGCGAACACCCGGATCCCGTGGTCGCGCACGAGGTGGGCGGCCACATCATCCTGCGTCGAGAGCGGATTCGACGCGCAGAGCGCGATGTCGGCGCCACCCGCCTTGAGGGTGATCATGAGGTTCGCGGTCTCGGCGGTGACGTGCAGGCACGCGGAGACGCGCTTGCCGGCCAGCGGCCGCTCGGCGGCGAAGCGCTCGCGGATCTGGCGGAGCACCTGCATCGAGCGCTCGGCCCACTCGGTGCGCAGCCGCCCCTGCTCGGCGAGCGCGATGTCGCGGATGTCCGCCTCGGCACTACCCTGCTGTGACTTCGTGATGGTCGCCATGCTCCAATCGGGTATGGGTCAGATCGCTCGTGCATCCATCGGGGGCGGCGGGCTCCACGCCCCTCACCGCACCGCCTTCCTGAGCTCCTCCACGCGGTCGGTCCGCTCCCAGGAAAAGTACGTGATCTCGCCGCCGCGCGCGCGGGCGGTCTCGGCGGGGCGGCCGAAGTGGCCGTAGGCGGCGGTGCGGCGATAGATCGGCGCGCGGAGCCCGAGCTCCCGATTGATCCCGCCCGGCGTGAGGTCGAACACCTCGCGCACCGCCCGCTCGATGCAGGCTTCCTCGACCGCGCCGGTGCCGAAGGTCTCCACCATGACGCTCACCGGCTCCCGCACGCCGATGGCGTACGCGAGCTGCAGCTCGCAGCGGCGGGCGAGTCCCGCGGCCACGATGTTCTTCGCCACCCAGCGCGCGGCGTACGCGGCGGAGCGGTCCACCTTCGACGGATCCTTCCCGCTGAACGCGCCGCCGCCGTGGCGCGCCATGCCGCCGTAGGTGTCCACGATGATCTTGCGGCCGGTGAGCCCGGCATCCCCCTGCGGGCCGCCCACCACGAAGCGCCCCGTGGGATTGATGTGCATCGTGAGCCCGCGCACGTCGCAGCGGTCGCCGACGACGGGGAGGATGATCTCCTCGCGGACCACCTCGCGCAGCTCCGCGGTGGAGATCGTCTCGGCATGCTGCGTCGAGATCACCACCGTCTCCACGCGCACCGGCACGCCCTGCTCGTACGCGACCGTCACCTGCGACTTGCCGTCGGGGCGGAGCCACGGGAGCGCGCCGGAGCGCCGCTTCTCGGCGAGCGCGCGCGTGAGCTGGTGCGCGAGCTGGATCGGCATCGGCATGAGCTCCGGCGTCTCGTCCGAGGCGTAGCCGAACATCATCCCCTGGTCGCCCGCGCCGCCCGTGTCCACGCCCAGCGCGATGTCCGGCGACTGCCGGTCGATGGTGCTGATCACCGCGCACGTCTTGCCATCGAACCCGTACGACGCGTCGTCGTAGCCGATCGCGGCGATGGTGCCGCGCACGATGTCGGGGATGGAGACGTACGTGGAGGTGGTGATCTCCCCGGCCACGCAGGCGAGGCCGGTGGTGACGAGCGTCTCGCACGCCACGCGCGCCGCGGGATCCTCGGCGAGGATGGCGTCGAGCACGGCATCGGAGATCTGATCGGCGATCTTGTCCGGGTGACCCTCGGTCACCGACTCGGACGTGAAGAGATGGGTCTGGGACACGCGTGGGCTCCCGCCGCACCGCGCCTCGCGCGGAGCGACCTGGGGTGATCGCTCATCTTAACCGAGCTACGAAAGGTCGGGCAACCCGTCGCGCAGCACCGGGTCGTTGCCGAACGCGTCCCGCAGCCGCTGCCGCAACACGTCGGCGGCGGCATCCGCGGTGCGCTTGGCGAGCGCCTCCTGCACGGCCCGCTCCGCCGCGGCCACGGCGATGCCGCGCACGAGTCGCTTGACGATCGGCACCGCGCGCGGCGCGACGCTGAGCTGACGCACGCCGAGCCCGATCAGCGCGAACGCCATCACGGGCTGCGATGCCATCTCGCCGCAGACTGCAACGTCGATGCCGTTGGCGGCCCCGACCTCCACGGTCCGGCGGATGAGGCGCAGCACCCCGGGGTGCAGCGGGGTGAACCGCTCCGCCAGGTTCGCGTTCCCGCGGTCGATGGCGAGCGTGTACTGCGTGAGGTCGTTGGTGCCGATGCTGAAGAACGCCGCCTCGCCGACGAAGGTGTCGGCGGCGATGGCGGCGGCGGGCGTCTCGACCATGACGCCGAGCGGCACGTCCGCGCGGTACGGCACGCCGCGCGCCGCGAGCTCCTCGGCGGCCTCGTGGAGCAGCGCGCGCGCCCGGCGCACCTCGTCCACCGACACCACGAGCGGGAGCATGATGCGCACATCCCCGTGCACCGCGGCGCGGAGCAGCGCCCGCAGCTGCACCCGGAACAGCGACGGCTCGTCCAGGCACATGCGGATCGCGCGCCAGCCGAGGAACGGGTTCGCCTCGGGGGGATAGCCCCCCACCGGCAGCTTGTCGCCGCCGATGTCGTACGTGCGGATCACCACGGGGTGGCCGCCGAACGACTCGGCCACGCGCCGGTACGCCCGGTACTGCTCCTCCTCGTCAGGCATGGTGGTGCGCCCCACGACGAGGAACTCGGTGCGCATGAGCCCCACGCCCTCGGCGCCGCTGTGGACGGCGGCGTCGGCCTCCTCGGGGATGTCCACGTTCGCGCGCAGCGTGACGCGAACGCCGTCCACGGTGACCGGCTCGGCGCCCGCCTGGAGCGCGAGCTCCGCGCCGAGCTCGACCTCGCGCCGCGACCGCTCGCGATACGCCTCGATCTGCTCGGGCGTGGGATCCACCCAGAGCGTTCCCGCGGCGCCGTCGAGGATCGCCGTCTCGCCACCCCGCAGCCGCTGCGTCGCCGTGCGGAGCCCCACCACCGCCGGAATGCCGAGCGAGCGCGCGAGGATGGCCACGTGCGAGATCCGCGTGCCCGCATCCGTGGCGATGGCGGCGATCGCCTCGCGATCGAGCTGCACGGTGAGGGTGGGCGTGAGGTCGTGCGTGACGAGGATCGCGTTCGCCCCCTTGGGCAGGTCCACGGGATCGTGGTCGGGCAGCCCGAGGAGCAGCGAGAGCACGCGGATCTGGACGTCGGTGATGTCCCCCACCCGCTCGCGCATCATCGGCGAGGCGTGGCGCGCGAAGTGGTGCCGCCACTCGAGCATCGTGATCTCGAACGCCGACTCGGCGGCGAGGTTCTGCCGCACCAGCGCCTCCACGCGTCCGATCAGCTCCACATCCTCGAGGATGAAGAGCTGCGCGTCGAAGATCTTCGCCTCCTCCTCTCCCGCATGGCGCGCCGCGCGCGCGCGCACGGTGCGGATGCGCTCGCGGGCGCGCGCGAGCGTGGCGTGGAAGCGCGCCACCTCGGCGTCGATCTCGTCGTCATCGATGATCCGCTGCGGCACCTCCGGCACTTCCCAGAGGAGCACGTGCACCGGGCCGACGATGATCCCGGGCGAGGCGGGTATCCCGACGAGCTTGCGATCCACTAGCTCTCCCCGAACTTCATCGCCACCAGGTCGGCCAGCGCGTGGACGGCCTGCTCGGCGTCCGGCCCATCGGCGCGGATGATCAGCTCCGCTCCGTACTCGGCGGCGAGCATCATGACGCCCATGATGCTCTTCCCGTTCACCTCGAGCTCATCGCGGACCATGGTGATCTCGCTCTCGAAGCGTGACGCGATCTTCACCAGCTCGGCGGCCGGCCGGGCGTGGAGCCCGTTCTTGTTCTGGATGCGGACGGAGCGCTCGGTGGTCATCGGACGACGGAGAAAATGATCAGGGCCGCGAGGATGAGGGCGGCGCCACGCCACCCCTCGACGCGCCCGTGCAGCCATACCAGCGCCGCGCCGAGCACGGCGGCGGCGAGGAGCGTCACGACGGGGGTGCGCCCCACCGGCGTGGGCACGACGTTCAGCGACGACGCGAGGTGCACTCCCGCCAGCGCGCGACGCATGGCGAGGGGGATGGCCGCGCCGGCGAGCAGCATCACGGCGCGGGCGATGTACTGCGGCCCCTGCCGCAGCACCGGATTCGCGAGCACCGCCGCCACGCGCAGCCCGTTGCGCCACCCCACGCGCAGCCCCCAGGCACGCAGTCCAATATGCCCCGCGTTGTACAGCACGAGGAAGAGCGCCACCACCGTGACCGCGCCGGCCCCGAGGCCGTACGCGAGCAGCGCGGTGAGCGAGCAACATGGCAGCCACCCCGCCCACACGAGGCGGTCGCCCACGCTCCCCAACGGCCCGCACATGGCCGTGCGCAGCCGCTCGATCTGCGCCGGCGGCTGCCCCGCCAGCTCGGCCCGAGCGAGCGCGCCCACGGCCACCGCCGCCAGATACGGGTGTGCGTTGAAGTAGCGCGACTGCCGCGCGAGCGCGGCGTGATACGCCTCGCCCGTCGGCCCCCCGGGGAGCGAGCGGAGCGCCGGCTCCGCCGCGAAGCCGATCCCCGTGCCGAGCATCAGCTCGTAGTTCCACGCCCCCTGCACGGCGAGCAGGCGCGCGAACATGGCCGCCCACGTCCGCCACGAGAGCGGCGGCGCCGGCGGGAGGGGAGCGATCGACGGCGCGGTCACAGGAGCACCATCGCCGCGAGCCCCATCGCGAGCCCGCCGATGAGGTACCACCGCGAGGAGGGGGCGCCGTGCGCGAGCCGCCACACCGCGCTCCACGCCACCGCGCCCGCCACGGCCACGAGCACCGCGCGCGAGATGGCGAACGGCAGCGACCAGCGCGCGACCAGCCACGTGCCCACCGGCCGCCACACCACGAGCGCCACGACCGTGACGAGCGCGCCGCGCGTCAGGTCGGCGGTGAGGCCGCGGATCTGCAGCCCGGCGAGAGCGCGCCGGTCCCCGGCCTCCAACGCCGGCAGCCGGTGCGCTGCCCACGCGCCGTTCAGCTTGCGCAGTCCGTACATGCTCCACCCGCCCACCCACCCCGTGAGCACCGCCGCCAGCACCGCCACGGCGAGCGTCCCCGCGTGCGCGATGCCGAGCGACGCGGCGAGCGCGCCGCCGGCCACCGATGCCGTCCCCCACTCCGGGTAGCGCGAGGCGCCGACGGGGAGCGTCTCCATCGCCATCAGCTCCAGGACCACCCCGGCGAGCAGTCCGGCGGACGTGTCGCCGGCCAGCGCCCCGCCGGCGGTCGCGGCCACGATCGGGCGGGAGATCATCGCTTGGGGGAAGCTCACCACGTCGAGCCCGAACACCGCGCCGAGCAGCGCGAACGGGAGCAGGTCGGGCATCACCGTCTCCCTCCCGCGCCGAGCAGGTCGCGCAGCGGCAGCGGCCGCGCCGACGGCACGTCCTGCGCCGTCACCGCCACGCCGCGCGCCTCCAGCGCGCGCAGCGCCGCCTCTTCCTCGGTGGTGAGATACACGTAGCGCAGCCGCTCCACGCGCCCCGCCCGATGATGGATCCCCCCAACGTTCACCGCCTTGATCCCGCGCCCACGCTCGACGAGCCGGCGCATGGTCTCGATGTCTCCGGTGAGCAGGATGCCGGGGCGCTGGTCCGCGCGCCAGGCATCCAGGCTCCCGACCGCCTGCTCCACGGTGGCGAAGAACACGTCCATCTCCGGCGGGACGCCCATGCGGTACAGCTCCTGTTCCCAGTCGCTGGTCGCGACCTCGTCGTCCACGAGGGCGATGAAGCCGAGATTCATCGGCTGCCCCCACCCCACCACGACCTGCCCGTGGATCAACCGGTCATCGATCCGGAAGAGCTCAATGCTCACGTGGCGTCCCCGACAGCACCTTCAACGATGCCGCGCCACGCGCCGCCGCCTGCGCGGCGGCCTCGGCCGGGGGAAGCTCCGCGTGGGTCGCGTAGTGGAGCAGCACGGGCAGGCTGACGCCCGTGACCACGATGAGATCGGGAAGCTCGCGGAGCAGGCGGCACGCCGCGAAGTTGCAGCTCCCCGCTGGAAGGTCGGTGAAGATGACGCGGGCGCCGGTGGCCTCGAGCCGCTCGCGCAACAGCGTCTCGATCTCGGGCGTGGCGAGCCCCGTGTTGGAGAGCGCGATGAACCGGCTGCCGCACCCGGTGATCTGGTGCACGGCGGACACGAGCCCCGATGCCAGGTCGCCGTGCCCGAGCACGATCGCCACGCCGCGCTCCGCGCCGTCCTCACTCATCGTCTTCGGCGAGGTACTGCCGCACGTCGGACGCCGCGCGCATGCGGCCGATGAGCCGCTGGTTGAACGCCTCGGCGGGATCGATGCCGCTGTACCGGAGCAGATGGTTCATCGCCACCACCTCGGCCACTACGGTGATGTTCTTTCCCGGGTTGAGCGGGATGGTCACCTTGGGCACCTCGACGTCGAGGATGTTCGTGGTCGCCCCGTCGAGGCCGGTGCGGTCCGGCATCTCCGTCTTGTCCCACGGCTCGAGCTGGACCACCACCTCGATGCGCTTCTGCTGGCGCACGGCGCGGATGCCGAAGATGGACGGGATGTCGATCACGCCCACGCCGCGGATCTCCATGTGATGGCGCGCCAGCTCGTGCCCGCG
>CAMLEQ010000215.1 GCA_946479015.1 uncultured Gemmatimonadota bacterium
GGCTCGCAGCGTGTAAGCGCGACGCCGCCAGAGCCACACCCCCGCGGCACGCCAGGCCACGGAGCCCACCACGGCCGGCGCGCCAGTCCACGGAGCCCTGCCACGCCCACGCCCACGCCTGCGCCCCGCGCCCCGCCCGTAGGAGGAGCCCGGGGGAACGCGGGCCAGGGCTCTAGTCCGGCTCCAGTGCCGCGCGCGCGCGCCGGGCGAGAGCGACGGCGGCGTCGGGCGTGGCGCCGACCGCGCCCAGGTGGCCCATCTTGCGGCCGGGGCGCGGCGTCTTGCCGTAGAGGTGGATGCGCACGCCCGGCATCGCGAGCGCGGCGTCCCACGCGGGGGGCGTGCCGCGCAGCCAGAGATCGCCGAAGAGATTCGCGATCGCCGCCGGCCGCACCACATCGGGGGCGCCGAGCGGGAGATCGCACACCGAGCGCACCGCCTGCTCGAACTGGCTCGTGAGCACGGTGAGCTCGGTGTGATGGAAGCTGTTGTGCGGGCGTGGCGCCAGCTCGTTCACCACCACGCTTCCGTCGCCGAGCAGGAACATCTCGGTCACCAGCAGTCCGACCACATCCAGCGACTCGGCGATGCCGCGCGCGATCGTCGTCGCGTCCCGCTCCACTGCCGCCGGCACGTGGGCGGGGATCACCGACCAATCGAGCACGCCGTGCTCGTGGTGGTTGCGCGCCGGGGGGTAGACCACCATCTCGCCGCCGGGGCGGCGGGCGACGAGCACGGAGATCTCCGCCTCGAGCTCGAGCGCGCGCTCCACCACGCACGCGCCTCCCCCGAGCGCCGCCCACGCCGCGCGCGCCTCCCGCTCATCGGCGGCGCCGAGGCGCACCTGTCCGCGGCCGTCGTATCCGCCGGTGCACGACTTCACGAAGGCGCCCGCGCCGGCGCGCGGGGCGGCGGCGGCCAGTTGCTCCTCGTCGTGCGCCATCCAGTACGGCGCCACGGGAAAGCCGTGTGACGACAGCCAGTCCTTCTGCCGTCCCCGGTCCTGCACCACGTGCAGCACGTGCGAGCCCGGGCGCACCGGCGCGTGCGCGGCGGCGGCATCGAGCGCGCGCACCGCCACCTTCTCGATCTCCACCGTCACCACGTCGCTCGCGCGCGCCAGCTCGGCCGCCGCGTCCGCGTCGTCGAAGCGCGCGGCGATCACGCGGTCCGCCACCGCGCTCGCGGCGCAGCGGGGATCGGGGTCGAGCACGATCACGTGGTACCCCAGCGTCCGTGCCGCCAGCGTCACCATCCGGCCGAGCTGCCCGCCGCCCAGGATGCCGATCGTTCCTCCGGGCATCACCGCGGTCATTGCACGCGCTCCTGCTCGAGCACCTCGCGCGTGCGCGCCGCTCGCCAGGCACGCAGCCGCTCGCGCACCTCCGGCCGCGTGTGCGACACGATCGATGCCGCGAGCAGCGCCGCGTTCGCGGCGCCCGGCTTGCCGATGGCGAGCGTGCCCACCGGGACGCCCTTCGGCATCTGCACGATCGAGAGCAGCGCATCGAGCCCGTTCAGCAGCGTGGCGGGTACCGGCACGCCGAGCACCGGCAGCACCGTGTGCGCGGCCACCATTCCCGGCAGGTGGGCCGCGCCGCCCGCACCGGCGATGATCACCATCAGCCCGCGCGCCTCCGCCCCCTTCGCGTACTCGGCCATCCAGTCCGGCGTGCGATGCGCGGACACGATGCGCACCTCGTGCGGCACGTTCAACTCGTTGAGCAGCTCGGCCGCGGGCGCGAGATGCTCGAGATCGGAGCGGCTGCCCATGATGATCCCCACCAGCGGCGCCTGGTCCGTGCCGTCGGTCGTACGCTCCGCGGTCATCTGCTCGAGATCTCCTGGGAACGGCGATGCATGGGGCGCATCGACCACCTCGTCATCGTGCGGGACTCCTCCACTGATCGGTCCTCATTAAGGGAAACTTTGAAACTACGCACACACCCTCGACACGTCGATGCCCGCGCGGCACAACACGATGCGAAAACAGGTGACCCGCGCGTCCGCTCGCTCGTCCATCCGGTGGCAGTCAGGATCCGAAGTCTCTCGCTTCGGCACGATCGCCAGGGGCACGACGCCCGCGCGACAAGGGCACACCCGTCGAAAGGCGGGGCCGCAAAGCTGACGGGGCTACAGCGCTCTTCCGAGCGCCATGCCGGCCGAGCCGCCGACCGGAACTCCATTCGTCTGGAGTCGTCGACATGCACACCCCCCGATCCGTTCGCACGGCCGGTCGCGCCGTGCTCGCGCTGTTCATCATCGGCTGCATCGAGAACGGCGCCCCGACCGATCTCCCTCCTTCCCCACCCACCAACGTCTCACCGGTGAAGTGGGTGATGATCACCCCCGCGAGCGCCACCCTGGCGCCGGGCAGTTCCGTTCCCCTCAACCTGTCGCTCGAGGACGACGCCGGGCGCGAGCTGTCCGGTGTCGCCGTCACGTGGCGCTCCACCGATACCACCGTCGCCACGGTCTCCGACAGCGGCGTCGTGAGCACGAAGCGCACCGGATCGGCGAACATCGTGGCGACTTCCGGGACGCAGAGCGCGTACGCGGTGATCAAGGTGAGCACCGCGCCGCCGCCGACGCTGTTCGTATCCGTCTCGCCGGGGCGCGACTCGCTCACCGTGCGCGGCACGGACCAGCTCTTCGCCACCGTGCGTGACGAGCATGGCGCGCTCGTCCCCGATGTCCCGCTCGCCTGGTCGACCAGCAATGGGAAGGTCGCCTCCGTGAGCACGTCCGGCGTCGTCACCGGCATCGCGGCCGGGATGGCGAACGTGACCGTGAAGGCCGGCAGCAACACGGCCACCGCCCAGATCACGGTGTCCGACGCGCCCCCGCCTCCTCCGCCACCGCCGCCCCCGCCGCCGCCACCGCCGCCCCCCACTTCCACGGCGTCGCTGTTCGCGAGCTACAGCACCACCTCGCCGCACTGGCCGCACATCCGCACGATGATGACCGACTTCTACTACGGGTGGACGTCGTCCGAGCGCGATTGGGCGGTGAAGCACTACGACTGGGCGATGTCCGGCAGCGAGACGGCATGGAAGAGCGGCAACCCCGGCGTGACGCACCTGACGTACACGCTCGAGTGGACGACGCTGATTCCCGGGCAGCAGTCCGAGGATCTCGAGGGCGTGTACTACACGGACATGAAGTCGTGGTACGCGCAGCACACGCAGTACCGCCTCGAGAACGCGTTCATGCACGTCCGCGGCGCGGCGGTGCTCGATTCCGCGTCGCGCCTCGTGATCTCGATCTGGAACTCCAAGCGGTGGGTGATCAATCCCGCCGATGCCGGAGCGCGCGCGTACACCGTCGACCGCTACCGCCGCCTCGCCGCCGGGGAGGATGGCGTGTTCATCGACGAGGCGGCCTCGGGGGACATTCTCAGCCGCATCGCCAACGCCGCCGAGTTCCCGACGGCGGACGACTACAAGCCGTCGCACACGTCGCTCATCGCGGCCATCAAGCAGGCGCTCGGCACCAAGGTGGTGATGCTCAACCTCGGCGAGTACTGCACCGACTTCGATCGCGCCGATGCGCTCGCCGCCCGGAGCGTCCACCTGGAGAAGGAGAACAACCCGCTGTTCTCCGAGTTGAACCGCCGGTGGCAGTGGATGGAGGACCTGATGGCGAACGGGGTGACGGTGAACCTCGTGAACGTGTACTCCACCAAGGACGCCAACCGCATCGCGTCGAGCTTCCCGCAGGGGAACTACGGCTCGAGCGCGCAGCGGATGAAGATGCTGGAGCTGGCGAGCTACTACATGGTGGTGGGGCACACCCCGGATCTCCTCGTGCTGACGCTCGAGAACACGTGGGACACGCCCTACTCCACGCTGTGGCTGCGGGCGCAGGAGGCCGACATCGGCCACCCCACCGCGTCGCGCACGATCCTCGGGCGCGGGACGGATCCGGTGGGGCAGTCGTACACCATCTACAGCCGCGACTTCGACCGGGCGCTCGTGGTGATGCGCACGCAGCAGGGGTGGGGGACGCAGTCGTACCTCGACGCCACCGCGGTGACGGTACCGCTCCCCCCCGGCGAGCAGTGGCTGCCGCTCCACGCGGATGGGACGGTGGGCGATCCGGTGACCAGCATCCACCTGCGCAACGCGGAGGCGATGATCCTGATCAAGGGGAGCCGGCTGTAGCCGCGCGCTACTGCGAGCTCCGCCGCAGCCAGCCGCGCCAGGCCTTGGCGCCGCGCGCTCCACCGGGGAGGTCCTCCCCGGTGAGGTCACGGAGGTAGGCCAGCGCGAGGCGCGCCACATCGGCGTCCTCATCGTCCAATCGGTCGATGAGGGCGCCGATCGCGCGTCGGCGGTCGTCGCGCACCGCCGACGCGAGCGCCTCGTATCCACGGGCGCCCTCCGGTGGCCCGTCGCGCCACGGACCGATGCGGGATCCGAGCAGCATGCCGAGCACGTTGACGGCGTGCTGGCGCCACCACCAGCGATGGTCGTGGAGCGCGTCGTAGAGCGCATCCACCTTCGGGAAGGCGTTCGTGGCGTAGTCGCCGGGGATGTCCCAGTAGGCGATCGCGTCGCGCCGCTCGGCGTCGTGCGGCGCCACCGATTCCATGGACGCCGAGTGGGTGAGCGTGTCGTACGTGAGGTAGTAGTAGTCCCACGCCGTGCAGGCCGGCGTGCACGCGCCGGCGCCGCGGGCGAACACGAAATGCAGCCGTCGCCCCTTGGGCACGAGCGCGATCCAGCTGCCATCGTCGGCTCGGGCGGCGCGCTCGGCGCGCCCCACGGCCGGGAGTCGCTCGTACTCGCGCGCCGCCGCGGCCACGTCCACCGGGCGCGCGAAGCGCAGCTCCAGCGCGGTCACCCCGGTGCTCGACAGCACGATCGTGTCGGCGCCGAGCGCGCGATTCAGGCTGTCGATGCCGGCGATCCCCACGCTGTCGATCGTGTCTCGCCAGACGAGCGAGTCCATGCCCGCGGGGGGGATCGCGCCTGAGCGCTGTACGTAGAGGCGTGGCGCGCTGTCGGGCGGGTAGAGCACCAGCGTGGTCGCGTCGGGCTGCGGGCGGACGTCCGCCACCACGGGAAAGCGCTCGCGGATGGCGCGGAGGGCGCTGGTGACGAGCGCCACGCGGCCGGTGTCGAGGAGCGGGAGCGAGTCCTGCCCCTGAAGGATTGCCACCGCCTGCCGCTCCAACTGCGGGCCGCCGTCGCTGTCGGCGGGATTCTGAGCGGCGAGGGGAGCGGCCGCGAGTGCGCCGAGCGCGATGGACGCGACGAGCGCGGCGGCACCAGCGAGCGCGCGACTGGTGAGCGCCGGGGGAGAGAGAGCGCGCAGCATGCCCGTAGTTTAATCCCCGGCGCCGCGCGCGTGAGCGCGCCGGGCGAAAAAAGGCGAGGGGGCCGGTGTGCGCCCTGACGCACATCGGCCCCCTCGAACATGACCGAACGGCGCGGAGTCGTCGGTCAGCCTGGCAATCGAGCCTTACCGGCTCACGGCGATCCGCGCCGTACTAGGGTCAGTAGACAATGGATCACCTCCTCGATGCAGGGTGAAACTGTAGGGTTGACGTGTTCAAGATACCCAGGTGCACCGCGGGTGTTCCAGGGGGTGTGGTGAATTCTCGCCCGCGATCTCGCCGACGGCGATCGGAACGTTAGATGTCGATAATCTTCGGCGCGTCGGCTGACGCCGACAGTGCGCATCGCGTCGCGCGCCGTGAGCCGACCGGACCGCCGCGCTCGCGCTGAGCACGTCGCGCGCGGCGGCGCGCGACGTGCATGGTGGCTCCGCCGGTACGCGAGCCGGAGGTGGACGTGGCGGAGGTCGTGCACGGTCGGACGGCGGCGGGCGCTCTGGCGCCGCCGCTGGTGGAGCACATCGTGGCGGGGACGCGCCCTGCGTCCGTGCCCTGGCGCCTGGTGCTCGGTGTCGGGCTCGCCATCGCTTTCGTCCACGCGGCGCTGCTGCCGCTCTCGGACATCGACCTCCCGATGCACCTGGCGGTGGGGGAGTGGATCGCGCGCCACCACGCGGTGCCGTTCGTGGAGCCGTTCGCGTGGACGCGCGCGGGCGCGCCGTACTACGCGTACTCGTGGATCGTGGAGCTGAGCGCGTACCTGCTGCTCTCGCTGACGGGTCCCGTCGGTCTGCACCTGCTGCACGCGCTCATCGTCACGGCATCGGTGGGCGCGGTCGTGCTGCTCGGCCGCGCGAGCGGATGGCGGCCGTTCACGACCTTCCTCGTGGCCGTGGCCCACGCGGTGGTGCTCACGCGCGTCACGCCGGCGCTGCGTCCGCAGGCGGTGCTCTATGCCCTCGTGCCGCTCGCGTGGACCGCCGTCGCGTGGCTCGGGCGGGGCGAGCATCCCGTTCGCTCGGTCGTCACGCTGTTCGTCGCCAGCGCCCTCGCGGCCGGGTCGCACATTCTCTTCCCCCTCACCGGCGCGCCGGTGTTCGTGCTCGGCGCCCGTCCCCCCGCCCGGAAGCGGCTCGTGGCGTACGCCGCGCTCGCGGTGGTGGCCGGGTGGCTCTGCTCGCCGTACGCGCTCGCGTGGCCGGAGGTGTTCCGGCTCAACTTCGCGCCGAACCTCCTCTTCCGCTTCCCGACGGGGATCGACGAATACCTGCCGGGCTTCATCGCCGCGCCGGTGTTCGGCGCGCTCCTCGCCGCGCTGCCGTGGGTGGCGGTGATCGGGAAGCGACTCGACCGCGTCGACCTGGCGTTGGGCATGCTCTGGCTGGTCGGGCTCATCGGCTTCGCCCATGCGGAGAAGGCGCTCACGGTGTGGTGGCTCGTCTCGCTGCCACTCGTC
>CAMLEQ010000216.1 GCA_946479015.1 uncultured Gemmatimonadota bacterium
CACGCGAGCGCGAGCGCGATCGGGGTGGTGGAGGGAGCGGCGGAGTCCACGGCGGCGCTGCTCAAGCTCGCGAGCGGGTGGTGGTCCGACCGCGTGCGGCGGCGGAAGCCGCTCGTGGTCGCGGGTTATTCGCTGGCGAGCCTCGCGCGCCCGCTGGTGGCGGTAGCGACGAGCGTGGGGCAGGTGGTGGCGATCCGCGTGTGCGATCGCATCGGGAAGGGGCTCCGCACCTCGCCGCGCGACGCGCTCATCGCCGACTCGGTGCACCCTTCCATCCGCGGCAGGGCGTTCGGCTTCCACCGCGCGTCGGATCACGCGGGCGCCGTGGTGGGCCCGCTCATCGCGTTCGCCGTGCTGCGATGGGAGAACGCGCCGCTACGGCACGTGTTCTGGCTCGCCGCGATCCCCGGCGTCATCGCCGTGGTGGTGCTCCTCGTCGCGGTGCGCGACGTGCCGCGCGAGCCGGCGCGACCGGCGCCGAGCGTGGCGCGCGCGGACGGCGCGAGCCCGCTCGGCACCCGCTTCTGGGCCTACCTCGGCGTGCTGCTCCTCTTCACGCTCGGCAATTCCACCGATGCGTTCCTGCTGCTGCGCGCCACGCAGCTCGGCGTGCCAGCGGCGCTGGCGCCGATCCTCTGGGCGATGCTGCACGTGGTGAAGTCCGCGTCGAGCACGCCGGGGGGCGCACTGTCCGACCGGATCGGGCGCAAGCCGCTGATCGTGGCGGGGTGGCTGCTCTACGGGGTGGTGTACCTGCTCTTCGGCCGCGCGAGCGCGGCGTGGCAGGCGTGGGCGCTGTTCGCGGTGTACGGCGTCTACTTCGGGCTCACGGAGGGGGTGGAGAAGGCGCTCGTCACCGACCTCGTGCCCGCGACGCGGCGGGGCGCGGCGTTCGGGTGGTACAATCTCGCGATCGGTGTGGGCGCGCTCCCCGCCTCGCTCATCTTCGGGGCGATCTGGGATCGTGCCGGGGCTCGCGCCGCGTTCACGTTCGGCGCGGTGATCGCGCTCGCCGCGACTGCCGGGATGGCGGCCGTGGCCCCGGCGGCGCGGCGCGACCGGACGCTCGAGCGACCCTGAGGCTCACGCCTCGCCGGTGAAGACGAGATTGTTGTCGCCGCGCCAGCGGTAGGGCATCCCCCGCGCGCCAGCGAGGCGGCGCAGCGGCTGCACGAGCATCGGCTGGAAGCCTGCGACCCGGAGCGCCTGACGAATCTCGGCGGGCGTGAAGTAGTAGAGCCGGCGCCGGAGCCCGTCCAGGCGAACGGTGCGCTCTCCCGCCTCGCGCCTGACGATCCCCAACGCGTGCAGCACGCGGCGCAGCGCGAAGTAGGCGGACTTGGCCGGGGCGCCCCACCTGTGCTGCACCGTGCCGACGAGCAGCCCACCCGGAGCGAGCAGCCCGTGGAGGGTGGCCAGCGTGTCGCCGCGGTCCGCGCGCGGCGTGACGTACGTGAGCACGCTGTTGAGCATGACCACGAGCTCCGCCCGCCGGCCGTCGTGCCGCAGCGTGCGGGCCTCGGCGCATCGCACCTCCACCTGGTCCGTCGCGCTCCAGCGCGCCAGGTTGCGCGCGCACGCCTCCGTCATCGCGCGAGAGATGTCCGAGGCCACGATGCGCGCATCGGAGAATGCCGAACGCACCATCGGCACCTCCCGCCCCGGCCCGCACCCCACGACGTGGATCAACCGCACCTCGCCGAATCGCTCGACGAGGCGCGCCGACGCGTCCTCGAGGAGCACCCGCTCATACCAGTGAAGGAACGGGCGCGGGACCTCCTGCCCGCGGACGATCGCGGGGTCGCTCCAGAATCGCTCGTTGCCGATGAGCTGCGCACGTGCTCGCATGAGTTTCATGGGGGACACTCCCGCTGCGCTTCCGCCCGCCGGACTACGAGCATCGGTGGCTGCGACGAGCGCCGACGGCAAAGGGAAGGCAACGTAGCGCCGCCGCCTCGAAGCATCCAGAGGGAATCCGCCGAATCTTCGGCGAGGATGCCCGCGTGGCCGGCCCGCGATCGCGGGCCGGCCACGCGGTCGCGCACCGCAGCAGCGCGAGCCGGGCTCGTCGTAGCGCTTGCGGAGCTGCTCGCGCATGAACTCGGCGCGCGACAGCGGGACGACGTCCGGGTGCCGGCGCGCGAGGTGCGCCAGGTAGCGGTCGTAGTCGGGCGCGCCGAGCACGGCGCGCAGCACGCGCGCCGTGCGCGTCAGTCGCTCGCCGAGGAGCGATCGGAGGCGCTCCGCCCCACGCACCGGTCAGTGCCCTCCCTGCGTCGTCGCCGCGGGCGCGGTCGCGGGAGCGGGCAGCACGCGCTCGAACAGCTCGAAGATGCGACGGTACTCGTCCGCCCACGACGAGGGACGCACGAAGCCGTGGTTCTCCACAGGGTACGAGGCGAGCTGCCAGTTCGCCTTTCCCAGCTCGATCAGCCGCTGCTCGAGCCGCACGATGTCCTGGTACTCCACGTTCGTGTCCACCATCCCGTGCGCCATGAGCAGCGGGTCCTCGAGCCCATCCGCGAAGTAGATCGGCGACGACTGCCGGTACGCGACCGTGTCCACGTCCGGGCGGTTGAGGATGCGGGAGGTGTACCAGTGGTTGTAGTGCGCCCAGTCGGTGACCGACCGGAGCGCCGCCCCCGCGCCGAATTCCTTCGGCGCCGTGAACAGCGCCATGAGCGTCATGAAGCCGCCATAGCTGCCGCCGTAGATCCCGATGCGGTCGGGGGAGATGTGGTAGGTGCGCTGCAGCCAGCGCGACGCATCCACCTCGTCCTGGAGGTCGCGGCCGCCCATGTGGCGGTAGATCGCCGTGCGCCAGTCGCGCCCGTACCCGGCGGAGCCGCGGTAGTCCTCATCGAGCACCACGTAGCCCTTGGAGGCGAGGTACTGGTTGAACATGTACTCGCGCGAGTAGTCCGACCAGTAGTGATGCACGTTGTGCAGGTAGCCCGCGCCGTGCACGAAGATGACCGCCGCGCCGTTGGGGCGCGCGTGCATGTCCTCGGGACGGTAGATGCGGGCCGGCACCTGCACGCCGTCGGACGCCGGGATCATCACGATGTCCGGGGCGATCCACGGGAAGGAGAGCCACTCCTTGGTGGGAGACACCGTGAGCCGCGCCATCTTCGCGCCGGCGCGGAAGGGCGCCACGAACAGCTCCGGCGGGCGGTTGGAGTACGAGTAGACGTCGGCGATGAGCCGCCCGTCGGGGGAGGGCGTCACCTCGTGCCCGCCGGAGCGCTCCGTGATGCGCTCACGGTCGCCGGCGGTGGTGCGCATGCGGTAGAACTGGCGCTCGAAGGGGGAGGGCTCGCTGGTGTGCATCCAGAACCAGCGCTCGTCGGGGGAGAGCATCACGTCCAGCACCTCCCACTTCCCGCTCGTGAGCTGCCGGCGGTCGCCGCCATCGGCGGCCCGGGTGTACAGGTGCGCGAAGCCATCCGCCTCCGACACGTACCAGAAGCGACGGCCGCCATCGTACCACCCGCCGCAGCCGAAGCACGGGCCGTCCACCCACGCGCTGTCGCGCAGCACGTCCACCACCTTCAGCGCGCCGGAATCGGTGACGGTCTCGAGGTAGCGCGCCTTCCAGTCGTCGCGCACCACGAAGAGGAGCGCGCGCGCGCCGTCGTCGCTCCAGCCGAGCACCTGCGCGGTGGCCGGGGGCGTGGTGGTGTCGTCGGGGATCGAGTGAAGCCAGCGCGCCTCGCCGGACGGGAGGCTCACGAAGGCCACGCGCCCGCCGTCCTGCGCGTCACCCACCTTCTCGCGCCCCTGGATCTCCTCCACGTACCCGCTCCGGGTGACGAACTTCGGGACGTCGGTCTCGCGCGGCTTCTCCGCCGGCACCGTCGTGACCACGAGCAGCGCGCGTCCGGTCGGCGACACGGCGAGCGCGCTCACCTTCTCTCCCTTCTCGAGATACAGCGCCTTCGGCCAGAGCGCGTCGTGCCGCTTCTCGTCGGCCTTGTGGATGCTGTCGGTGCGATACTCGTCGCGAATCACGTCGAACAACGCCTTCTGCTGCGCCTCGAGCGCGCCGCGCTGCCCCTTGGCCGGCGCCGAGTCCTTGGGGGCGGGGCCGGGGCGGATGTTCGTGAGCTGCCGCACCTCCCCGCCATCGAGGTCGATCGAGAACACGTTGTCGTCGCGGACGAAGAACACCCGCTTCCCGGCGACGTCGAGCTGCGGGTCGCTCTCGCGGGCGATCGTCTCCGTGAGCCGGCGCGCGGTGGATGCGCGCGTGTCCACGAGGTAGAGGTCCCCGTCGTACGCCACGGCGCGCATGCGCCCATCGCGCGAGTCGCTTCCCAGCTCCAGCAGGGGGCCGATGCTGTCCATGGCCGCGGGGGAGACGCGCTCCGGCGTGGCCCCCGCGACGGCGCGCACGCGATACGGCTCCAACCGCTCGCGCCAGTCGGTCCCCGGCTCGTTCCAGTAGAAGTAGATCCACTTCCCGTCCGGCGTCCACCGGATGCGCTCGGGGGCGCGCCCCACGATCTCGGGGCCTCGCATGATGTTCTTGATGGAGAAGTCGAACGTGCCGCTCTGCTGCGCCGCGAGCGGAGCGGCGGCGGCGAGGAGCGCGACGGCGGAGAGGAATGGTTTCATAGGGGGAGGGAGGTGGGGGGCGTGGGACCTAGTCGCTGGACCACCATGGAACGCGTGTGGCGTGTGGGGAACTGACGGAGAGAGGAGGGAGGTACGGCGCGTGTAGGGCGGGATGTAGAGAGAGTCCGCCTACACACGAACCTACTCTCGCTCTACCTATCTCCTCTTTCCGTCAGTCTCCCACACGCCACACGCGTTTCACGGTGGTCAAGCGACTAGCTCCTACCAATCTACAGCTATTGCGGCAGCTTGCTCGAACGGCACTTCGGTGGACGCTGCCGGTTTGAGCCCGCGTCCCACGAGGAGCCACTCGCGCGCCGAGTCCACGAGGATCACGAGCACGGCGAGCATGAAGAACGCGGCCACGGCGGCGTCGAGGCGGTCGTTGAAGATCATGCGGGGGACGTCCGCCGCGGCGTGCGCGCCGGCGGGGAGCGTCCCGGCGGCCGCCTGCGCGGCGAGCGTGCGGGCGTGCGCGAGAAATCCGAGGCGTGGGTCGGGGGAGAAGATCTTCTGCCACCCCGCGGTGAGCGTCACCACCACCAGCCACGCCAGCGGGAGCAGCGTGATCCAGCTCCACCGCGCCTTCCCCGCTTTCACCAGCACCGTCGTCCCCACGCAGAGCGCCACGGCGGCGAGGAGCTGGTTGGAGATCCCGAACAGCGGCCAGAGGGAGTTGATCCCGCCCAGCGGGTCGATGATGCCCTGCCAGAGAAAGTGCCCCCACATGGCGACGAAGAGCGCGCTGGAGAGGAGCACGGCGGGGTACCACGACACCCGGCCGAACGGCGCCCACACGTGCCGGCCGAGGTCCTGGAGCATGAAGCGCCCCACGCGCGTGCCGGCATCGAGCGTCGTGAGGATGAACAGCGCCTCGAACATGATGGCGAAGTGGTACCAGAGCGCCATCGCGCTGGTGCCCCCCAGCACGCGCGTGAACAGGTGCGCCATCCCCACGGCGAGGCTCGGCGCGCCGCCCGTGCGCGAGAGGAGCGTCGTCTCCCCCACGCTCGACGCGAGCGCGTGCAGCTCGGCGGGGGAGACGGTGAACCCCCACCCGGCGATCGCGTGCGCCGCGCTCTCCGGCGTGGCGCCCAGCAGCCCGGCCGGGGCGTTGATGGCGAAGAAGACCCCTGGGGTGAGCACGCACGCCGCGATGAGCGCCAGCACGCCGACGAGCGCCTCCATCAGCATGCCGCCGTAGCCCACCATGCGCGCGTCGGTCTCGCGCTCGAGCAGCTTGGGAGTGGTGCCGGAGGCGATGAGGGCGTGAAAGCCGGAGATCGCGCCGCAGGCGATGGTGATGAAGGCGAAGGGGAACACCTTCCCCGCGAAGATCGGCCCGGTGCCGTCCACGAAGCGCGTGAGCGACGGCATGGCGAGCGGCGGCAGCACGAGCAGGATCCCCAGCGCGAGGGCGAGCACGACGCCGATCTTCACGAACGCGGAGAGATAGTCGCGCGGCGCGAGCAGGAGCCACACGGGAAGCACGGAGGCGGCGAAGCCGTACCCCATCACGATGATCGCGAGCGTCTTCCCGCCGAGCGTGAAGGTGGGTGCGAGCGCGGGGTCGGCCGCCACCCACTGGCCGACGAAGAGCGCGACCACCAGCAGCACGAGCCCGATGAGGCTCGCCTCGAGCACGCGCCCCGGGCGAATCCAGCGGAGGTAGATGCCGAGGAGCATCGCGATCGGGATGGTGAGCGCGATGGTGACGGTCCCCCAGGGGCTCGCCTTGAGCGCGTTCACGACCACGAGGGCGAGCACGGAGATGAGGACGATCATGATCCCCAGCACCGCGATGAGCGCGGTGAAGCCGGCCACCGGCCCGATCTCGTCCTTCGCCATCTGGCCGAGCGTGCGGCCGTCGCGTCGCACCGAGGCGGCGAGGATCACGAAGTCCTGCACCGCGCCCCCGAGCACCACGCCGACGATGATCCAGATCGCGCCGGGGAGGAACCCGAACTGCGCGGCGAGCGTGGGCCCCACGAGCGGGCCGGGGCCGGCGATGGCGGCGAAGTGGTGGCCGAAGACGATCCACCGGCTGGTGGGGACGTAGTCGCGCCCGTTCTCGAGCCGCACGGCTGGGGTGGCGCGCCGCGGATCGAGGGCGAACACCTTGGCCGCGATGAGCTTCGAGTAGAAGCGGTAGCCGACGGCGAAGGTGCAGAGGGCGG
>CAMLEQ010000217.1 GCA_946479015.1 uncultured Gemmatimonadota bacterium
GGCGCCGCGGCGGGCGGCTCGCCGGCGGCCGGCGCGGCATCTCCCGCCACGCGGACCTCGGCGCTCGCGCCGCCCGCGCCGAAGTGCACGCGCGCGGCGAACGCGGCGTCGCCCAACCGGTAGGAGAAGGTGACGTCGGCGCCGGCGTCGATCTGGCGCTGCGCCGCCGCCGGGGCGATCTCGCGCACCAGCGACAGGAGCTGCGCCGTCGTCAGCGGCTGCTTGGTGACCGGCCGAGGGGCGTCGCCGATCTCGAGACGCGCCACATCATCGGCGGTGAGGAGAAGCGCGGTGCCACGATTGTCCAGCAGCGCGGCCAGGAAGCGGTCCAGTTGAGCCATGTCAGTCGAGCGGGCGCACGCACTCGATCAGCACACGGTTCACCAGGCGCACCCCCTGATCGGTGTACAGCGTCAGGAAGCGGTCGGTGCTGTCGTTCAGGAAGTCGAGCAGCCGCGGGCGATCGGCGCGCACCTCGAGGCGCATCGACCCGAAGTGCGTCACCCCGCCGGCGAGCGTGATCTCGAGCAACGCCATCGGCGCGGACGCCCGGATCGCCTCCGCCTCCTCGTCCAGCGGGAGCCCGGACACCTCCACCACCCGCGACTTCGCCACGAGCAGCACCTCGCCTGACGGCAGCTCCAGTGGGAAGAACGGCTCGGGCTCGTTGAACAGCGCGGAGGGCTCCTGATGCGACGAGTGACCGAGGAGCGGCGGCTGCACGAACACGAAGCCGTGCACCCCCTCGCCGCTCATCATGGTCAGCGTCACCTCGAGCCGCTCCTTCTCGATGCGGTATTCGTCCACGATTCTCACACGTGTGCTCGCGCGTCGGGGTCACATTGAGGGAGTCCATGAGAGACGCATCACGTGGAGGCGAGTCACGCGCGGGGCAGGCTCCCGCCGGCGGGCGCGGGACGGGGGTCAGAATGACCGCCTCCGGGCGCCCCTTCGGTCAGGGCTACGCGTGCAGGTGGACCTCGCGCTCGTACATCTCCCGTCGCTCGAGCTGCACGGTCACGTGCTGGATGCCGAACAGCTTCATCGCATCGACGGTGTGCTCGAGCACGTGCTGGTGGCGCTCCGGCTCGCGAACGATCGCGTGGACGCTCATCGCGATCACGCCCGACGCCACGCTCCACACGTGCAGGTCGTGCACGGACTCCACCCCCGGGATGGCCTCGAGCTGGGCGCGGACGGCACCGAGGGAGATGTGCGACGGCGTGGACTCGAGCAGCACGTCCACCGAATCGCGCACCAGCCCCCACGCGGAATGCACGATGAGCAGGGTGACGACGATGGAGGCGATGGGGTCGGCGGCGACCCACCCGCTGAAGTGGATGATGAGCGCGGCCGCGACGGTGCCGATGGAGCCGAGGAGATCACCGAGCACGTGCAGGTACGCGCCGCGCATGTTGAGGCTTCCCTCGCTCGCCGGGTGAAGGACGCGCGCCGAGGCGAGATTCGCGACGAGTCCCACCACGGCCACCAGGAGCATCAGCCCGCCCCCCACCTGCTCGGGGGTGCGCAGGCGCAACACGGCTTCCCAGATGATGAACACCGAGATGCCGAGCAGCATGGCGCCGTTCACGAACGCCGCCAGGATCTCCAGGCGGAGATAGCCGTACGTGCGCTTCGCCGTCTCCGGGCGGCGGCTGAACCACGCGACGAACAGCGACAGCGCGAGCGCGGCGACGTCGGCGAGCATGTGCCCGGCGTCGGCGAGGAGGGCGAGGGAGTTCGCGAGGAGCCCCCCAACCACCTCGGCCACGAGGATCACGGTCGTGATGGCGAGGGCAATGCGGAGCCGGCGTCCCTGATCGGCGGGATCGGCGTGCGCGTGGGCGTGGCCCGGGGCGTGCGCGTGGCCGTGATCGTGGCCGTGGCCGTGAGCGTGATGGGTATGCGAATGGACCATGTCGTTCACGTGGCGGCGCGACTCGCCGCCGGGCGACCCATGGCGGGCCCCCTGACGGCCAGATCGGCCGCGGTTAAGATCAGATCGTGCTCTGGCGCATCCTGGCGATTCTCGTGCTCGTGCTGGTGAACGCGTACTTCGTCGCGGCGGAGTTCGCGATCGTGCGCGCGCGCCGCGCGCGCCTGGAGGCGATGGCGCGCGAGGGGGACCGGCTCGCCGGTCTCGCGCTGCGCGCCACGAGCGCCACCGCGCGCGTGCTGGCGGCGAGCGAGCTCGGGATCACGCTGGCCACGCTCGCGCTCGGTTGGATCCTCGCCGGCTGGCTGCTCACCATCACCCGTCCCTCCGGCACCACCGGCGCGGTGATCGCGCTCATCGCGGCGGCGGTGCTCACGGTGTACCTCCACATCGTGTTCGGCGAGCTGACGCCGCGCGCGGCGGCGCTCGCGCAGCCGGAGCGCCTCGCTCGGCTGCTCGCGCCCGGGCTGCTCGCCTTCGCCTGGATCACCCGCCCCTTCACCGCGGCGCTCGCGGGCTCCTTCCACATGGTGCACCGCCGCATCCGCGAGCATGCACCAGCCGGAGAGTCGAGCGCCGTTCACGGCCCTGACGAGCTGCGGATGCTGGTGGAACAGAGCCAGGAGGTGGGCGCGCTGGAGCGGCAGGATGCGGACCTGCTCGAAGGGGTGTTCGAGTTCTCGGAGAAGAACGCGCGCGAGGTGATGACTCCCCGCACGGAGATCGTCGCCCTCCCGGTGGACGCGACGCTCGACGAGACGCTCGCGTTGGTGGAGGAGAGCGGGCTCTCGCGCTATCCGGTGTACGACGGAACGATTGACAATATCCTGGGGGTGGTGCTGGCGAAAGATCTGCTCCCCATCGCCCACCATCCGCCGGCCCACTTCGACCTGCACACGCTCGCGCGGCCGGTGCACGTGATTCCCGGGACGCGCGAGGTGGAAGATGTGCTCGCGGATTTCAAGCGGCTCAAGGAGCACCTGGCGGTGGTGCTCGACGAGTACGGCGGCACGGCGGGGATCGTGACCATGGAGGACCTGCTCGAGGAGATCGTGGGCGAGATCCTGGACGAGTACGACGAGAGCGAGCCGGTGCTCCCGCCGGCGCGGTCGGGGGAGATCATCGTGCCCGGGGAGATGAACATCGGGGAGCTGAACGAGCACTACGGGCTCGCGGTCCCGGACACGGAGTACACGACGATCGGCGGCTACGTCTTCGGTACCCTCGGCCGCCTTCCCCACCCCGGCGACAGCATCACGGCGGGAGGGGCGGTGCTCACGGTGCGGCAGATGGACGGGAGGAGAGTGGGGGAGTTGGCGGTGAGGCCGATGGAGCTTGGGGGGGAGGGGGGCCTAGAACCTAGGACCTAGTCGCTGGACCACCATGGAACGCGTGTGGCGTGTAGGGAACTGACGGAAAGAGGAGGGAGGTACGGCGCGTGTAGGCTCGGCTGTAGGTGGACTCTCCCTACATCCCGCCCTACGCGCGCTCTACCTATCTCCTCTCGCCTACCACCGCCGTCTACACGCCACACGCGTTTCTGGTGGTCTAGCGACTAGGTCCTATCCCCTCCCGAGAGGCTAGGCCCCCCTCGGCAATATCAACGTGAACGTGCTCCCCTCCCCCAGCGCGCTCTCGACCAGCAGATCCCCCCCCATTCCGCGAGCGAGATCACGGCTGATGGCGAGGCCGAGGCCCACCCCCTCCTGCGTGCGCGTGAGGCGGGCGTCGACCTGGACGAAGGGGTCGAAGATCATGACGAGCTTCTCCGGCGCGATCCCCTGCCCCGTGTCCGTCACGGCGATGCCGATCCGGTCGTCCCGCTCGGAGCACTCGAGCGTGATCGAGCCGCCGGCGTCCGTGAACTTGATGGCGTTCGTGAGCAGGTTGAGCAGCACCTGCTGCACCTTCTCGGCATCGGCGTGGACGGTGAGCTCCGGCGCCGGGCAGGGCATCGTCAGCCGGAGGTGCTTCGCGCCGGCCTGCGGCGCGACGAGCGTCTCGCACGTCGCGAGCAGGTCGCCGACGCGGATGTCGGTGACCTCGTAGCGCACGTTGCCGGTCTCGAGCCGCGCGTAGTTGAGCACGCCGTTGATGAGACCGAGCAGGTGGCGCTGGCTCTTCTGGATGCGGTCGAGGTCCGCGCGCTGCTCCGGGGTGACCGGCCCGCGGATGCCCAGCTCGATGATCTCCGCGTACCCGCCGATGGCGTTGAGCGGCGTGCGCAGCTCGTGGCTCATCACCGCCAGGAACTCCGACTTCGCGCGATTCGCCGCCTCGGCCGCGTCGCGCGCGGCCTGGAGCTCCAGCAGGTACTCGCGGACATCGTACTGGCGGCGGCGGGCGCGGAGCGCCGCGCGCACCGTGGTCACGAGCGTGGCCACGCGCACCGGGCGCTCGAGCAACGTGACGTTCGCACGGATCGCGAGCGTCTCCACGCCGACGGCGATCGATTGCGGCAGCTCCCCCGCCGCGGTGAGCACGATGAGCGGCACGTCGGACCACGACGGCTGCCTCCCGAGCGTGGCGAGGAGGAGTTCGAGCGACGCGACCTCGAGCGCCTCCTCGGCGACGAGCGCCGTCCCCACCCCGCGCTCGACGGCGGCGCAGAGGCGCGGCATGTCCGGATAGGCGACGGCGTGAATCTGCCAGCGCGCGAGCACGCGCTGCGCGAGCCGGCCGTCGCTCCCCGTGGGGGCGAGCACCGCCACCTCCTCCGAGCCGCTCTCGACCACGGCGGGAACCGGCGTGGTCGCGCGGGGCGCGACGGTGTCGATCATCGCCCTTCCGCGCTCCCCACGCGCCCAGCGCGGGCGAGCGCGTCGCGTTCGCGCTTGCTGGCGTTCGACGCCCCCTCCGAATGCATGAGCGGCGCGTCCCCTCCGACGTACTCGGGAACGCCGGTGAGCACGCCGCGGAATTCCTGGAGCGGGTCCCCGAGGTGCATCCCACCACGCTGCACGCGAAATTCACGAACGGTGCGCTCGTGCGCTCCGGTGCGCTTCTTCACCACCGAGATCGCCTGCCGCACCGCGCCCGCGAACTCGAAGTAGCGGAGGAGCAGCACGGTATCGGCGAGGAAGCTCACCTCGGCCGTATCGTCCACGGGGGAGCCGAAGATGCCGCGCTGGACGAGCGTCATGAGCACGGTCACACCGCGGCTCGCGAGGTAGCTCAGGAGCTCGTGCACCTGGATGCCGAGCAGGCGCTCGTTCGGCATCGCCTGGAGCAAGCCGTTGAGCGAGTCGATGACGATCATCATCACGCCATCCGCCTCCACGGCCTGCACCACCTCGTTCGCGAACTCGCCGGGAGACATCTGCGTGGGCTCGATCTGGCACAGGGAGAGGAGTCCCTGCGCAACCGGGGCGCGGAGGTCGATGCCCAGCCCCTTGGCGCGCGTCATCGCGGTGGCCACCCGCTCGTCGAACATGTACACGCGGGTGCGCTCCCCGCGGCAAGCGGCGGTGTGGGCGAACTGCATCCCGAGCACGGACTTTCCGGTACCTGCCGCTCCGGTGATGAGCGCGCTCGTCCCGCGCGTGAGGCCGCCGCCGAGCAACGAGTCCAGCTCCGCCGATCCGCTGGAGACCTGGTCCTCAGCCTCCCGCGTGGCGCCCGCCTCGTGCCGGACGCGCGGGTACACCTCGAGCCCCCCGGTCCGGATGCGGAAGTCGTGATAGCCCCCGCGGTAGTGCGCGCCGCGCAGCTTCTTCACCTGCAGGCGACGCCGCTCGGCGCCGTAGTCCACGGCCACCTGCTCGAGTGCGACCACGCCGTGCGCGATGCTCTGGAGCTGGAGATCTCCCTCCGGGCCCGTGCGGTCGTCGAGAACGAGCACGGTGCAGGCGCGGCCGGAGAAGAACTGCTTGAGCGCGAGGATCTGCCGTCGCAGCCGCAGCGGATCGCGGGCGAGGAGTCGCATCTCGCTCAGAGAGTCGAACACCACGCGGGTGGGCCGATACTGCTCCACCGCGTCGAGCACCGCACCCACCGTTTGCTGCAGCTCGATCTCCGCCGGGTGAAAGAGCGTGTACGCATCTTCCGCTTCCTGCTCGGGGATGGCAGCGAGCTCGAAGATCTCGATCCCCTCGAGCGACCAGCCGTGCGACTCCGCCGCCGCGCGCAACTCGTCGGCGGTCTCGGAGAGGGTCACGAAGAGCCCGCGCTCGCCAGCTCTCCGCCCCGCGAGCAGGAACTGGAGGGCCAGGGTCGTCTTGCCGGCCCCAGGCTCGCCATCGATGAGATAGAGCCGGTTCGGTGGCAGGCCACCCTCGAGCACCTCATCGAGCCCCGGAACGCCGGTCGACACGACGCGCGAGTGCTCGGTGGCGGCGGGGGCGGTCGGATTTGAAGACACTCGCTACCTCGGCTAGAGCCCTGTAAGGACGAATGAACGCACGGCCAAACGAGTGCCGCTCGACCCTCGCGAGAGCACCGGAACGGCGATGTCACACGCGGCGTGCCGCCAGTGCAGCAGAGCTTCGGGCAACCGCGGCTCGGGCGAGCTCGGCCGCGGATGTGGCGCTCGGCACGGCGCCACCTGCGTGGGGAACCATCGGCGGGGTCCCTCAATCGGCCCCCGGCGGCGCGGGCGCCCAGGGAGCGGACAGCCTGAGTCGGTGGAGCAAGCTTCGTGCTCAGGAGGAGGGGATGGGACCTGGCGGCTAGACCACCGTGAAACGCGTGTGGCGCGTGGGAAACTGACGGGCGGAGGAGGGAGGTACGGCGCGTGTAGGGCGGGATGTAGAGAGAGTCCACCTACACACGAGCCTACACGCGCTCTACCTAGCTCCTCATCCCGTCAGTCTCCCACACGCCACACGC
>CAMLEQ010000218.1 GCA_946479015.1 uncultured Gemmatimonadota bacterium
CCGTACTTCTGGCGGAAGCGCTCGACGCGTCCCGCGGTGTCGACGAGCTTCTGCTTGCCCGTGAAGAACGGGTGGCAGGCGGCGCAGATGTCGGTGTGGATCTCGGCCTGGGTGGACCGAGTCGTGAACGTATTTCCGCAGGCGCACTTGACGACGGCCGTCGCGTACGTCGGATGGATGTCTTTCTTCACGGATGCCTCGAACTTTGGGTAGCTGAGAAATATACCCCGGGCATGGGGTAAAAGACAAGCTGACAACGGGTTGGGGTCTGCGCGCGCGCAGCGGCCGCATTGTGCGCGGCCGTGTGCTGCCCATCCTGGCCGTTCGCCCCTCCCCACCTCCCCACCTCCCCGGATGTGGAAAAGGCCCGGGAGCGATCCCGAGCCCTCTTCGCTGGTGGCGGCGGTAGCCGCCACGGCAGCCCGTCAAGTGAAGGAGAATCTATGAACACGATCGGCACGGGGCAAGATCGAAATATTGCGCTCCGCACCGCTCGATCTCAGCCAGGCCAGCGTGCCCGGGACGAGATTCGAACTCGCACGATCTTACGATCAGCAGATTGACGGGCTGCCGTGTCTACCAGTTCCACCGCACGGGCACGAGGTCGCGCTCGATGAAACCGGACGTTGCGAGACGGCACCGCCAACGCGCTCCGCGGCTGGCGACCCCTATCCAGGCTGACCGCCCGCGACGACCGCCGCCGATCCATCGCGCTCGACACCGAAAGAGCGTGTCGACAGGTCTACCAGCTCGCGCCCGAGCGCGACGACGCGCTCCACCAGCAGGTCGAGGTCGGCCTGCCGGGTCCGGTGATTGGTGATCGCGCACCGAAGCCCGAAAGCCTCGCCGATGCGACCACTCGTCGGCACGGCCGTCCCCTCCTCGTGCAGTCGCATGAGGATCTCGCGATTCAGCGCATTCAGATCGACGGACCCGTCCGCCGACGCGGGGCGGTACCGGAAGCACACCACGTTGAGCGGGGCGGGCGCGAGAAGCTCGAGCTCGGGATGCTCCACCGCCCGGCGCGCGAGATGGCCCGCCTGCGCGACGTTCTGCTCGATGAGCGCGCGATACCGGTCGACGCCGTAGGCCTTGAGCGACAGCCAGACCTTGAGCGCGCGGAAGCCCCGCGAGAGCTGCGGTCCGAGCTCGTTGAACCGGAACGCGTCCGCCTCCGCGCCACGTGGCGCGGCACCGAGGTAGCCCGCCGCGCTCGTGCGGAACGCCGCCCGGTGCGCGGCGGCATCGCGCACGAGCACCGCGCCGACCTCGTACGGCATGTACATCCACTTGTGCAGGTCGAAGGCGATCGAGTCCGCCCGCTCGAGACCGAGGAGCCGGCCGCGCAGCATCGGCGAGAGCGCGGCCCAGGCGCCGAACGCCCCATCCACGTGGAGCCAGAGCCCCTGCCGCGCGGCGATGTCGGCCAGCGCCGCCAGATCGTCGGTCGCCCCGCTGTTCACGGTACCGGCGTTGCCGACGAGCGCCATCGGCCACCCCCCCGCCGCCCGATCCTCGACGATCGTGCGCTCGAGCACCTCCGCCCGGACACGGAAATCGCCGTCCACGGGAATCTTCCGGAAGCTCGCGGTCCCCAGCCCGAGGAGCGCCAGCGCGCGGTCGATCGAGTTGTGGCTCTCGACCGAGCCGTAGACGAGGGGACGCGCCGGCAGCGCGGCGGCGCCGTCTCGCGTGACGTCGACGCCCTCCCGGTGCGCCATCGCATGGCGGGCCACGGTGAGCCCGACGAGGTTCGCCGCCGAGCCACCACTCACGAGGATGCCACTCGCCTCGGGTGAGACGCCGAGCAGCGCCTTGCACCAGGCGAGCACCTGCCCCTCGACGTCCGACGCCACGCTCGCCAGCCCGGACGCGTTGGTGTTGATGGCGCCGCCGAGCAGCTCCGCGAACATGCCGACCACGGATCCCGTCCCCTGCACCCGTCCCCAGAAGCGCGGGTGCACGTTGCCGAGCCGGTAGGGGAGCACCAACTCGCGGAAATCCGCGTAGGCCTGCGCGGCCCCTTCGGCTGCCCAGGGGACATCGGCGCGCAGCCGCTCGCGCACGGCCGGCGGCACGGCGCGCCAGGCCGGCTCGTCGCGGATGCCGCGCAGGAATCGCAGCATGTCGTCCACCATCCGGTGGCCGAGCGCCGCCATGGCGGCCCACTCCTGCGGATCGGCGGGATCGAGACCGAGCTCGGACGCCGCGAAGGGCAATGCATCGGGTGTGGCAGCGGGCAGCTTCGACGTCATGGTGGTAGAGGTACGCGAGAGGAGTGAGACCGTGAGCGCACGGCCGCTGGTCCGGACGCCGGACCCATGGTAAGCTCCGTCAGACATGCCGCCGATCACAATCAGACAACCTGCCGATGTCTGACCGACAGAGCGCGCCTGCCGCCTGGTGGCCGCGCCTCCCCCGCAAGCACACCGGGAGTCTCTACGCCGCGCTCGCGGACGCCATCGCGCGCGACATCCACGCCGGCGTGCTCACGCCGGGCACGCGCCTCCCGTCGCAGCGCGCCCTGGCCTCCCACCTCGGCGTCAACCTGACGACGATCTCGCGCGCGCTCGACGAGGCCCGGCGGCGCGGCCTCGTGGTGGGGCGCGCCGGACGCGGCACGATCGTCATCGGCCGCGCGAGGCGCGACGGGCCAGCGCCCGCGATGACGCACGCGAAGCGCGACGCCGAGAATTCGACCGCCTTCGTCGACCTCGCCTTCAACAGCCCCGCCTTTCCCCCCGCTGCCCGCATCGAGGAGCACCTCGCGACGGCGCTGCACGCGCTCGCTCGGGACCACGCGGCGCTGCACGAGCACGCGGCGTATCAGCCGTCGGGCGGCACGGAGAGCGACCGCCGCACCGGCGCGCGATGGGCGGAGCCGCGCGGGGTGCACGCGCCGCGCTCGCGCGTCCTCGTCTGCGCGGGCGCGCAGCACGCGCTGGCCGTCGCGCTCCAGACCATCGCCCGGCCGGGTGCCACGGTGCTCTGCGAGGCGGTCACCTATCCAACCTTCAAGGCGCTGGCGGCCGCCCTCGGCGTCCGCCTCGTGCCGGTCGCGCTCGACGCCGACGGGCTGGACCCCGACGCGCTGGACCGTGCTTGCGCCACGCACGCCGCAGCGGCGCTCTTCTGCGTCCCCACGGCGCAGAACCCGACGGCGATCACGATGCCGCTCGCCCGGCGTCAGGCGCTCGCCACCGTTCTCCGACGCCACCAGCTCCCCTTCATCGAGGACGACATCTACGCGCCCCTCGTTCGCCACGCTCCACCCGCGCTCGCCGCGCTCGTCCCCGAGCTCGCGTGGTACATCACCGGCGTGTCGAAGGCGCTCACCCCGGGGCTTCGGGTGGGCTATCTCGTGGCGCCCTCCGACGCCGCCGCGCACGCCGCCACCTCGACGCTCCGCACGTCCATGTGGATGGCGCCGCCGCTCGACGCGGCCGTGGTGACGCGCTGGGTGGGCGACGGAACGGCCGCGCAGATCACGCGCGCCCTGCGCGATGAGGCGGCGCTCCGGTCCGCCCTCGCACGGCAGATCCTCTTTCCACCGGACTCGCTCCCTTCGCCGTCCGGCGCGCCGAGACCGTCCCGAGTGTGGCATCTCTGGCTTCCGCTCCCCACCGGAATCTCCAGCACCGCGTTCGCCGACGCCGCGCGGCGCCGCGGCGTCGGCGTCACGCCGGCCGATGCCTTCGCGGTGACGGCGCAGGCGCCCGAGGAGCCGACTCCCCCGGCGAACGCGATCCGCCTCTGCCTCGGCGGCGCGCTCGACCACGGCACGCTGCGCCGCGCCCTCGACACGGTGCGCCACCTGGTCGAGCACCCTCACGAGATCGAGCCAACCCTCATCTGACGCCGGGCTGCCGAGTCGCTCACGCCACGACGGCGAATGAGCGCGACGTGCGCGGCTCGGGCCGGCCACGCCCCTTCCCGCCGAACACGGGCAGTCCCACATAACTCGGCTCCCAGGAAAGCGTTGACCGTTTGACACTGGACGGGACGCCCCATAGCTTCGCGTCGTGCCGGACAGGGCCGTTGCGACCCTGTCGCGACCGAGGCGGCGCGCTCGCCGCCGCCCTTCACCATCCCGACCGCACCCCCGTGACCCGATCCCCCCTGCGCCCCGGCGCGCTGGCGCTCGCCGCGCTCCTGCTCGCCGCGTGCGCCGGTCGTCAGGCGCTGTCGCCGGTCTCCCCCGAGCGCGCCCGCTCGGAGCTGTCCGCCGCGAGCGCCGCCTTCGCTGCCACGCCCACCGGCGCCGCCCGCCTGCGGCTCGGCGAGGCGCAGTACCGCGCCGGCGACGACTCCGCCGCCCGCGCCACGCTGCACCCGCTGCTCGATGGCTCGAGCGACCTCGCCGCCCGCGCCGCGCTCTTCGATGCCGCCGCCGCCGAGCGGCTCGGCGACCTCGCCGCCGCCCGCGCCGGTTACGAGCGCTGGCTCGCCGCGCACCATGACGATGGTGTGCGCGCGCGCCTCGCGGAGCTCTCCCGCAAGGAAGCCGACGCCGCCGCGCGCGCCGCGATCGCGAGCGAGCAGTCGCTGAACGCCGACTCCCTCCCCGCCGCCTCGGTGGGCGTCGCGCCGCTGTACGTGAGCACCGGCGACACCGCCCTCGCCCCGCTCGGCTACGGTCTCGCCGACCTGCTCATCACCGATCTGTCGCGCAGCGCACGCCTTCGCGTGGTGGATCGCACGCGCGTGGACGCGCTGCTCCGCGAGCTCGATCTCGCCGGCTCCGGCCGCGTGGACAGCGCCACCGCTCCGCGCGTGGGGCGCCTCGTGGGCGCGCGCCGCATCGTCAACGGCGCCATCGGCGCCCTCCCCGGCGGCGGGATCACCGTGAGCGCGCGCGTCGCCGACGCCGCCACCTCGCAGCTCGTTGGCACCGCCGTCACCGAGCGCACCTCGCTCGCGAACGTGCTCGACGCCGAGAAGTCGCTCGCCTTCCGCATCTTCGACGAGCTGGGGGTGACGCTCACCCCAGCGGAGCACGCCGCGATCGAGCAGCGCCCCACGCGCTATCTCTCCGCCTTCCTCGCCTACTCCAGAGGGGTGCGCTCCGAGGCGCTCGGCGATTACGCCGGCGCGCGCTCGTTCTTCGAGCAGGCGGTGATGATCGACCCGGGCTTCGGCGCCGCGAGCAGCCGCATGCGCTCGCTCTCCTACGCGCCGATGACCACCGCGAGCGCGCCCCCTCCCCCGCCGCCCAGCGGCGTCGTGGACGCGCTCAACCCGAGCCCCGCCGGCAGCATGGGCACCACCAGCGACCACGGCGACTCGAACCAGCGCGCCACGCTCGGCTCCGCCAATCTCACCACGATCCTCATCGGGATCTGGACGCCATGACCGCGACGACCACTCCTCGCCGCGCCGCGCGCGCCATCGCCGGCAGCGCGCTCGCCCTCGCGTCGCTCGCAACCGCCGCGCCCCTCGCCGCCCAGCAGCCGCTCGGCGGACGCGTCGGCGGGGAGCTCCAGCCCACGTTCGAGCAGTGGAGCTTCGGCTGCTGCACCGATCCCTCTGGCATCGTGAACGTGAAGAGCGCCACGCAGCTCAGCGTCCCCCTGGTCGCCGTCGTCCCGCTCGGCCGCCGCGCCACGCTCGATGCCTACGTGGGCTGGATGCACGGCGACGTGAAGCTCCGCGACGCCGCCGGCACCACGCTCTCGCTCGACGGCCTCACCGACACCCGGCTCCGCGCCAGCGTGCGCCTGGCCGGCGATGCGCTCCTCGCCACCTTCGGCGCGAACCTCCCCACGGGGAAGACGAGCCTCGACGGCGAGGAGCTGGGCGCGCTTCGCGTGCTCGGCGCGCCGGCGCTGCGCTTCCAGACGCCTTCGTTAGGCACCGGGTGGGGCGGGACCACGGGGCTCGTCTACACCACGCGCCTCGCCGGATGGTCGTGGGGGATCGGCGCGTCGTACGAGTACCGCGGCCGCTACTCTCCCGCGCAGGCGGCGGCGCTCGGCCTCGGCGACGGCGACATCGACCTCCGCCCCGGCCAGGCGATCCGCGTTTCGGTGGGCACCGACGGGCTCGTGGGCTCGAGCGCGATGGCGCTGAGCCTCTCGTCCACGTTCTACACCAGCGACCGCGTCTCTCTCGACGCCGGTGGTCCCACTGTCTCCAGCGGTCCCGCTCCCGACGCCATCACCCTCGGCCCCATGCTCACCGCCGAGTGGCAGTGGCGGCTGGCGTCCCCCATATTCCGGGAGTTGCACGTGTTCGCCTTCGACCGCTACCGCACGAAGTACAAGCGCGGCGGGGAGACCGTGGATGGCACGAGCGGGAACGAGCTCGAGCTGGGCGCGCAGGGGCTGGTGCCGCTGTCGCCGCGCCTCTCGCTCGTGACCGGGCTCACCGGGCGCCACCACACCGGGCTCTCGGTGGACGACGCGCTCGCCACCGCGGCGATCGTGGCGGGAGGGGTGAACGTGGGGCTCGCGTGGGACGCGGGGCGCGTCACGCTCCGCCCCACCATCGGCGCGGAATTCGGGCGCATGGATACCGGCGGCGAGAAGCTCGGCGTGCACGAGCTCCAGGCGTCCTTCACCATCACCCCTCGCTGACGTGGAAACCGCCGACTTTCTCTCCACCGTCCCGCTCCTGAGCGGGATCGACCGGGCCGAGATCGCGCGCTTCGCCGAGCTCACGCGAGAGCGCACGTACCCGCGCGGCAGCGTCATCCTGTTCGAGGACGACCCCGGGGACTCGCTGTTCATCGTGAAGCGCGGCCGCGTGAAGG
>CAMLEQ010000219.1 GCA_946479015.1 uncultured Gemmatimonadota bacterium
GATCGGCGTGTCGGCGAGGATGAAGCCGCGCGAGTTGAAGTAGTCGCGCACCGCCTTGTCCAGCGTCGCGCCGGTCGGGGGCGGGACTGGGGACGCGGGACGGGTTTTTGGGTTGCGGCGGGGGGGGGGGCGGCGCCCGCGCGCCGCCCCCCTCGCACTCCGTACGGCGCGTGAGCCCGCACCACACTCTACACGCGCCGTACCCATCTCCTCCTCCCGTCAGTCCCCCACACGCCACACGCGTTTCATGGTGGTCCAGCGACGACACACCATTACCTACCTACCTCGCCGCTCCCATCCGAGCAGGAACCATCCGATGGGTCCGAGGATCGGGATGACGAGGACGATGACCGTCCACACCACCTTCGCGCTACGGGAGTGGTGGCGGCCGAGCCAGATGGAGGTGAGGGCCGCGACGCCGGCGATCACCGCCAGCGCGGCGACCCAGAGCGGCCAGCTCGTTCCTCCGGCCAGCAGCGACCGGCCCGGCGGCACCTGGATCATCCGTCCTCCCCCCGCGTCACCGCGCCCGACGACCGCATGATGCTCCGGGCGTCGCGCGCGCGCCGCCCGTCACTTGCGGCGCAGCACACGCTCCGCCGCGCCCACGATCTGCTCGGCCGTCATCCCGTACTTCTTCATCAGGTCACCCGGCTTCCCCGACTCGGCGTAGCGGTCGCCGAGGTCCACGTACTCCACCGGGGCCGGCGTGCCCATCGACAGCGCCTGCGCCACCGCGCTCCCGAGGCCGCCGTGGTGCATGTGCTCCTCGGCCACCACGAACGCCCCCGTCTCGCGCGACGCGCGCTCGATCGCCGCACGGTCGATCGGCTTCACCGTGTGCACGTCGAGCACGCGCGCCTCGATGCCGCGCCCGGACAGCTCCTCCGCCGCGAGCAGCGCCTCGGCCACGAGCAGGCCGTTGGCCGCGATCGTGAGCGCATCGCCGTCGCGCAGCTGGATCGCCTTGCCGAACTCGAAGCGCACCGTCGACTCGTGCACGATCGGCGCCTTCGGGCGGCCGAGGCGCAGGTACACCGGCCCGTGGTGCGCCGCCGCCGCGTGCACCGCCCCGCGCATGGCGTACTCGTCGGCCGGAATGCAGACCACGAAGCCCGGGAGCGCGCAGGCGAGCGCCACGTCCTCCACCGACTGCTGCGACACGCCATCCTCGCCGATCGAGATCCCGCCGTGCGAGCCCGCCACTTTCACGTTCAGCTGCGGATACGCGGCGCCCATGCGGAGCTGGTCGAATCCCTTGCAGAGGACGAACGCGGCGAAGCTCGAGATGAACGGGATCTTCCCGCTCGAGGCGAGCCCGCTCGCCACCCCCACCATGTTCGCTTCCTGGATCCCGATGTTGAAGAAGCGCTCGGGGAACTCCTTTCCGAACGTCCAGCTGAAGGTGGACTTCGCGAGGTCGGCGTCGATCGCGACCACGTCGCGATTGGTCTTCCCGAGCTCGAGGAGCGCTTCGCCGTACGCCTCGCGCGTGGCGCGGCCCATCTGAAGCGTCAGTGCTGAACTTGGCATGCGAGCGGTGTTGGTCGTGAGGGGGTGAGGCGGTGCGGCGGATGCGATGCCGCGCGGCTCACGCGAGCTGCGCGAGCGCCACGGCGAGCTGCTCCCGGGTGGGCGCCTTGCCGTGGAACTCGTTGTTGTTCTCCATGAACGTCACGCCCTTCCCCTTCACCGTGTGGGCGATGATGCAGGTGGGGCGGTCGCGCGGAACACGCGCGTCGGCGAACGCATCGAGCAGGGCGGACAGGTCGTGGCCATCGCACTCGACCACGTGCCACTTGAAGGCGGCGAACTTCTCGCCGAGCGGCGCGAGCGAGTTGATCTCCTCCACGGTGCCGTCGAGCTGGAAGCGGTTGGAGTCCACGATCGCGGTGAGCGAGGACAGCTCGTAGTTCCCCGCCGTCATCGCCGCCTCCCACACCTGCCCCTCCTGGCACTCTCCATCTCCCATCAGCACCCAGGTGTGGAACGCGCGTCGATCGAGCCGGGCCGCGAGCGCGTGCCCGATCCCGATCGACAGCCCCTGGCCGAGCGATCCCGTGGAGGCCTCGATGCCCGGCGTCACCCCCTGCACCGGGTGCCCCTGCATGCGCGAGTCCACCTGGCGCAGCGTCATCAGCTCGTCGGTGGGAAAGTACCCGCGCTCGGCGAGCGCGGCATAGAGCGCCGGCACGCCGTGTCCCTTGGAGAGGATGAACCGGTCGCGATCCGGCCAGTCGGGGCGCGTGGGGTCGTGGCGGAGGACGCCGCCGAAGTAGAGCGCCGTCACGATCTCGACGGCGGAGAGCGAGCCGCCGGGGTGTCCGCTGTTGGCGGCGGCGATCATGCGAACGATGTGGCGGCGCAGCGTGCGCGCGACCTGCTCCAGATCGGTGTGCGAAACGGTGGCGGGGGCGGCGGCCATCCTGGCTCCATGAGGGTTGGCGTGACGTCGTGCGCCCTAATAATAGCCGTGTCGCGAAGGGCGGGCACCCCGCCGTCGCGCTCGCCACCGTCGCACCCGCCGCCGCGGGCGCCGCGCGCTCAGGGGAGCGTGCGCAGGAACCCGCTCATCACGGCATTGAACGCCGCGGGACGCTCGATGTTGCTCACGTGTCCCGCTCCGGGAATCACCTCCAGTTGGCTCCCGGGGATCGCGGCGTGCATCGCCTCCGCCTCGCGGCGCGGCACCACCGCGTCCTCGTCTCCGGCGACGATGAGCGTCGGCACCCGGATCGAGGAGAGCGTGGCGGTGGAGTCGGGGCGCGCGAGCATCGCTTCCAGCGCGCCGACGATCCCCTCCACCGGGGCGGCGGCGAACATCGCGTGCACCGCCCGCACGAGCTCGGGCTGGCGCTCGCGCGTGGTCTTTCCCACCGATCCCTCGATCATCCGGTCCGCAACCGCGCGCGCGCCCTCGGAGCGCGCGAGCGCGATCATCTCGTGCCGGCGCGCGCGGGCCTCGTCGTCATCGGCCCGCGCGCGCGTGTTCGCCCGGATCAGCGCGCGGGCGCGGTCGGGGTGACGGCGCCAGAACGCGAACGTGATGTACCCGCCCATCGAGAGCCCGCCCACGACGGCGCGCTCGATCTCGAGCGCATCGAGGAGCGCGGCCACGTCATCGGCGTAGCGGTCCACGGTGTACGGGCCTCCCGCGTCGCTCTCGCCGAGCCCGCGCAGGTCGGGCGCGATGCACCGCCACTCCTGCGAGAGCCCGCGAAGCTGCGGCGCCCACAGCCTCCGGTCGTGAGGGAAGCCGTGGAGCAACACCACGGGCGCGCCCGATCCCGCGTCGTCGTATCCGACCTCGATGTCCCCCGTCCTGATCCGCACTCCGCACCCTCCACCCCGATTGGCCGCCGTGCTCTCGGGGCACGACCACGGGTCCGCGATCATTCTCTGCCCCCCGATTCCCGTTACCGGAACCCAGGCTCCCGACGCTCCCACGCCGGAGCACAGTGTGTCGCGGACGGGCGCGCGGCGCTAGGGCGCGGGGCGCGCAGGGACTCGGGAACCGGGAATCGGGAGAGGCAGCGAGGGGAGAGGCGCAGTTGCGCCTCTCCCCTCGCACCATGGTGCGGGGCGAGCGCCGCAGGCGCCGCCCCGCGGTCATCTCCAGAGTCCCGAGTCCCGCGCTACCCCAGCCACCGCCCATCGAACGTCACCCAGAACAGCCCCCGCCCCTCGAGCCGCACGGCGGCGGCGAGCGCCTTGGCGGCGTAGGTGTCGTCGAGCGCGATCCCGGTCGCGTGGCGGAGCGCCGCCGCTGCGTCGCGCCCCGCCGCGAGCGCGCGGCCGTAGGCGCCCCCGTACACGTCGTGCACGACCCGCACGCGATCGGCTCGGACGGGCGTGGGGGGCTCCCCCGCGAGGCGCGCGATGAGCGAGGCGCACGAGCGAGCGAGGGAGAGCACCCGCCGGCGGCCGGTCGCCACGCGCGGGGCCACGCGGGCCGCCACCACGGTCGCGTCGAGCCCCGCGATCGCGAAGCCGAGCGCGAGCCCCGCCGCCGTGCCGCCGCTCCCCAGCGGAACCACCACGTGCTCCGGCGCCGGCAGCTCGCCGCGCTCCACCTGCTCCGCGAGCTCCAGTGCCGCGTTCACGTGGCCGAGCATCCCGAGGGGCGTGGTCCCCCCCAGCGGGATCCACCGTGCCCCGCGCCACGTCCGGAGCAGCAGCGCCGCGAGCATCCCGCTCACCGCGCCCGGCGTGGTGACGAGCACGCGCGCCCCCTCCTCACGCGCACGGCGCGCCACCGCGCGCGCCACGGGGTTCATCTCGTGCCGCCACCGCACCGCCGTGGTCCGCGCGCCGAGCGCGCGCGCGAGCGCGGCGGTGGTGAGCACGTGCGTCGAGCCTTCCCCGCCCACCGTGAGCAGCTCGTCCCCCGGCGCCACGCCGCCGAGTAGGAACTCGAGCGCACGCACCTTGTTCCCGCCGAACGCCGGTGCGTTCAGGTCGTCGCGCTTGAGCCACAGCTCGCCGCGCGCCGCCACGCCGCGGCAGCGCTCCACCGGCGAGGGGTAGCGTCCCAGCCGCGCGCGCGGCACGGCGGCCAGCGCGGGGAAGCGCCGCACCAGCGGGATCGCCGCGTCGGCGAGGGATGGCGGATTCCCCACGCCGTCGGTAGTGTTCCGGCGGGAACGCTGGGGACCGCCGCGGCGGGAGGAGCTCATCATGCGATATCCGGTGGATTACGTGCGCCACGCGGCGCGCGAGATCCGGAAGCTAGAGGTGCGCATGCGCCTCGGGGAAGGCGAAGCGCCGAGCGGGGAGGAGCTGCAGGACTTGCTGAAGACGCTCTGGAAGGCGCTCGACGAGATGGCGGAGGCGATCGAGGGATTGCAGCGGTCGCGCGACTGACGGCGACCGTCGCCGACCGCCGTCGCCCTCATCCGTCGTCGTCGTCTGCGTCCTCCACCTCCACGTCGTCCCCCACCACGCGCTCCACGTAGAGCATCTTGATCGGCACCAGCGCGGCGGCGAGCATCGGCACCGCCACCATGAGGCCGAGAAAGCCGAACACGAGCGCCATGAGCGCCTGCGTCAGGATCGTGAGCACGGGCGGCAGGTCCATCCCCCCCTTCATGAGGAGCGGGATGAGGATGTGGTTCTCGAGCTGCTGGATGACGATGTACGCGATCGCCACGTAGAGCGCCTTCTCCGGCGAATCGAGGAACCCCATCGCGATCGCGGGGACGGCGCTGAGGATCGGGCCGACGGTGGGGACGAACTCCAGCACCCCGGCGATGATGCCGAGGACGAACGCCGCCTTCACGTGCATGAAGAGCAGCACGACCGTGGTCACGCTGCCGATCACCAGCATGGCGATGAGCTGGGTCACGAGCCACTTGCGCATCACCGAGGCCATCTCGCTCAGGATCTTCCCCGCGAGCGGCCGCGAGCGGTGCGGGAAGAGGTGCATGATCCCGCGGTGGTAGAGGTCCGGATCGGCGGCCGTGTAGATGGCGACGAACAGGATCACGGCGAGCCCGCCCAGCACCGTCAGCGTGGAGGTGAGGAAAGGGAAGAGGTAGTGCGAGGCGTTCCGGAGCTGCCGGCTCAGTCCCTCGCGGAGCGGGCTCGCAGGTGCCTTGGGGGTGCTGTCGGTGGCGGCCTTCTTCGTGGAGTCGGCGCGGGATGGCGTGCCGGAGGAGGGCGCCGAGGGCGCGGCGGCGCCGGTGTCCGGCGGCGCGCCGGTGCCCGCGAGCAGCCGGAAGACGCCGCCGTGCGGCCCCTGCATCCACCCCTCCACGCGGTCCACCGCCTCCGGCAGCTTGGTCTTCAGCTCGCGCGACTGCTCGGAGATGGTCGGCGCCATGAGCGCGCCCACGCCGTACACCGCGGCGAGGAAGCTGAGCACGATGAACGCCGCGCCCGCGCCGCGCGGCACGTGCACGCGCTCCAGCCGGTCCACGCCGGCGGAGATCGCGAGCCCGAACAGCACGCCCAGGAACGCCACGAGCACGAGATCGTTGGCGAACCAGAGCAGCTTGAGGAGGACGTAGAAGCCCACCACCAGGGCGACGGTGCGCAGCACGTCGCGGCTGCGCCACCCGACGTTCCGGCGCCGGCGCTCCCCGGTGGGGGGAGGGCCGGGGGGACCGGGTACGGTGGGGGCGTCGGCCGTCCCGTGGCCGCCGTCGGGGCGGGACGCGGACGCGCCCGTGGTGGGCTCGCTCATGCCGCGATCGAAGGCAAGGGTGATGCCGGTGGAAGGCGCGGACCCCGCCGGACGCCAGCCGCTCCCCATCCGCCCCGCCTCTCCCTCCGTCGCCCGGGCCCCTTCTGCCGGAGCGTTCATGGTGAGAGAATTCGAAAGCCGACGCCAGAGGATTTCGAGTGCCCCGACAGCCGAGCACGCATTCGCCAGTCTACATCGACTCTCCGGAGGACGCCGAGCGCTTTCTCGCGTCCATCGCCGATGCCTCATCCATTGCCGTGGACACGGAAGGAGCGAGCTTCCACCGATTCGTCGACCGCGTCTACCTGCTGCAGCTCTCCACGCGCGACGTGACGGCCGTGCTCGACCCGCTGGCGATCGGCAAGCCGGAGGGGCTCGGCCGACTGCTGGAAGGGGAGGACGTGGAGGTGGTGTTCCACGATGCGGACTACGATCTGCGCCTCCTGCATCAGGACTACGGCTGGCACGCCAACCACATCTTCGACACGCGCATCGCGGCGCAGCTCCTCGGCATCCGCGCGTTCGGCCTGGCGGCGCTCCTCGAGCG
>CAMLEQ010000220.1 GCA_946479015.1 uncultured Gemmatimonadota bacterium
CCTCGCTCTCCAATCGCGCCCTGGGGTGGGAGGTGCCGAACGGCACCAACTCCGCGGGGCATCACCTGTCCCGGAGCGCGTTCGGCCACACCGGCTTCACGGGCACGTCGATCTGGATCGATCCCGAGCGCGATCTGTTCGTGGTGCTCCTGACGAACCGCGTCGACCCCACCCGCGAGAACCACAAGATCTCCGGCGTGCGCGTTGCCCTCGCCGACGCGGTGACGATGGCGCTCGATGACGCACGCGCCACCGCCGCCCTCCCCTCCGCCCACCCCCTCCACTCCGGCACGGCTCCATGAAGCTCACGCTGATCGACTGGGCGATCGTCGCCGCCTACTTCCTGCTCTCCTCCGTGATCGGCTTCATCTTCACGAAGAAGGGAGGGGAGAACCTCGACGAGTACTTCCTCTCCGGACGCGACGTCCCGTGGTGGCTCGCCGGCACCTCGATGGTCGCCACGACCTTCGCCGCCGATACGCCGCTGGTGGTGACCGGGCTCGTGGTCGCGAACGGCGTGGCCGGGAACTGGCTGTGGTGGAACATGCTCATCGGCGGCATGCTCACCGTCTTCTTCTTCGCGCGGCTCTGGCGCCGGGCGCGCGTGATGACGGACGTGGAGTTCGCCGAGATCCGCTACAGCGGAAAGCCGGCGGCGACGCTGCGCGGCTTCCGCGCGCTCTACCTCGCCATCCCGATGAACCTGATCGTGCTCGGGTGGGTGACGCGAGCGATGATCAAGATCCTCACGATCTCGCTCGGCCTGAAGGCGGTGCACATTGGCGGGACGGTGGTCTCCGGCGAGGTGATCGCCGTCGTGATCTGCTTCGCGGTCACCATGCTCTACGCGGTGGCCGCCGGCCTGTGGGCGGTGCTGTGGACGGACCTCGTGCAGTTCGTGATCAAGATGACGGCGGTGATCGTCCTCGCCGTGTTCGCGGTGAAGGCCGTGGGCGGGATGGATGCGCTCAAGGCCGGCGTCACGAAGCACTTCGGGAGCGAGACGGCGGCGCTCTCCGTGCTCCCGGTGTCGGTGCAGCACGGTGGGATCCACGGCTACGCGTGGATGCCGCTCATGACGATCTCGGTGTTCCTGTTCATGCAATGGTGGGCGGCGTGGTATCCCGGCGCCGAGCCGGGAGGCGGCGGGTACGTGGCGCAGCGCATCTTCTCCTCCCGCACCGAGCGCGACGGCGTGCTCGCCACGCTCTTCTTCCAGGTGGCGAATTACGCCATGCGCCCCTGGCCGTGGATCGTGACCGGGCTCGCGACGGTGATTCTCTACCCGACGCTCGCGGACAAGGAGTCCGGGTACGTGCACGCGTTCGTGGATCTCCTCCCCACCCCCTGGCGCGGCTTCATGATGGCCGGCTTCGCCGCGGCGTACATGTCCACCATCAGCACGCAGCTCAACTGGGGCGCGTCGTACCTGGTGAACGACTTCTACAAGCGCTTCCTGAACCGCGACGCGAGCGAGAAGCACTACGTGACCGTGTCCCGCTGGGCCACGATCTTCCTCTTCGCCGGCTCGATGCTCGTGACGTGGCAGCTCTCGTCGGTGGAGCAGGCGTGGCGGCTGCTGCTGGCGCTCGGTGCCGGCACCGGGCTCGTGCTCATCCTGCGCTGGTACTGGTGGCGCGTGAACGCGTGGTCGGAGATCAGCGCGATGATCGCCTCCTTCGTGACCTCGCTGGTGGTCCTCGGCTACCTGGGGCGCCTGCTGCACGCGCTCGGGCTCGCGCCGGCCGACGCCTTCGTGCCCGCGGTCGTGCGGAACGGTGGGCTGAACGCCGACGCCTGGGTGATGGTGATCACCGTGGCCGTGACCACGGTGGTGTGGCTCGCCGTCACCTTCCTCACCCCCCCGGAACCTGACGAGGTGCTCGAGGCGTTCTACCGGCGTGTTCGCCCCGGCGGTCCGGGGTGGGCGCGGGTGTCGAAGCGGATGGGCCTCGGGCGCGAGCAGATCCCTGGTGGTGCGGGTGCGTGGGCCAACTGGGTGGCCGGCATCGTGGCGGTGTACGGGACGCTCTTCGGAACCGGAAAGATCATCTTCGGCTACGTGACCTCCGGGATCGTGCTGCTCGTGGTGGCGCTCCTGGCCTTCATCTGGATCGCGCGGTCGTTCCGGGAGGAGCCGCCGGCGCCGGAAGGAGCGGCCGCCGCGGGGGAGCGCGAGCTGGTGCCGGCGGACTGACCGGCCGCTTCCATCGCCCGGCGCGAGCCGGGCGGGCGGGCGCGCTGGCGTGGAACGATTCCCGCAGCGCACGCTCGTGTCGCGCCCAGGGCACGACCGTTCTTGAACCGGCGGGGTAGTATCGCTATAGTACGTAGCAGCCGGGGTTTACCCCCCGCCACTTTCACAGAGGTTCTACATGAGCACTACTCAGCAGCCCGCGGTCACGATCACGGTCACCCCTGTGGCGGCCGCCGAGGTCAAGCGGTTCATGCAGCAGGAAGGGGTGTCCGAGGCGCAGGGTGGGCTCCGTGTGAGCGTCCAGCCCGGCGGGTGCAGCGGCTTCCGCTACGGCCTCCTCATCGAGGAGCAGAGCGCCGAGGATGACCTCGTTGTCGAGCAGGAAGGGTTCAAGGTCTTCGTGGATCCCTTCTCTGCGCAGTACCTGAACGGCGTGCAGATCGACTACGTCTCGTCGATGCAGGGCTCCGGCTTCACCTTCAAGAATCCGAACGCCACGGGCGGCTGCGGCTGCGGCAGCTCCTTCACCGCGTAAGGCTTGTTCCACCACACGGCTCGCGGCGCTCGCGCCGGCGCCTGACCGTCCGGAAGCCCGCGATCTCCTCGGGGAGCATCGCGGGCTTTCTCGCATCCCGGCGCGCACCACCCTCCCCACCAACCGACATTGCGAATTCCCACGGTGGTCGTGGATGACCACGACGACATCGCGCGCCTCGTCGCGCGCAAGATTGCCGAGCTGATCCGTGACCACGAGCGCGCGGGGATGCCGACCGTGCTCGGGCTCGCCACCGGCTCCACTCCCATCGGAGTCTATCGCGAGCTGATCCGGATGCACCTGGACGAGGGGCTCAGCTTCACCGGCGTCGAGACGTTCAACCTCGACGAGTACTACCCGATGGCGCCGGACAGCATCCACTCGTACCACCGCTACATGTGGGAGAACTTCTTCTCCCTCATCGACATCGACCCGGCGAAGGTGCACATCCCGCGCGGCGACGTGCCACGCGAGCGCGTGGCGGAGGAGGCGCGGCGCTACGAGCAGGCGATCCGCGATGCGGGCGGGATCGACCTCCAGCTCCTCGGGATCGGGAAGACGGGACACATCGGCTTCAACGAGCCGGGATCGGGGCTCGAGAGCCGCACTCGGCTCATCACGCTCGACATGGTGACCCGCCGCGACGCGGCGGCGGATTTCTTCGGCGAGGAGAACGTCCCGCGCGAGGCGGTCACGATGGGGATCGCCACGATCCTCGAGGCCCGCGAGATCGTGATCCTCGCGACGGGGGAGCACAAGGCGGAGATCGTGCGGCGCGCCGTGGAAGGAGAGGTCGATCACGAGATCCCCGCCACCTTCCTCCAGCGCCACCCGCACACGACGTTCTACGTGGACCGCGCCGCCGCCGAGCAGCTCACGGAGATCGCCACGCCGTGGCTGGTGGGCGAGGTGACGTGGACGCCGGAGCTGGCGGTGCGCGCCGTGGTGTGGCTCGCGCGCACGACCGGAAAGGCGATCCTGAAGCTGACGCACCGCGACTACGCCGAGCACCGTCTCTCCTCGCTCGTGGCGGCCCACGGCTCGCCGGGGGCGCTCAACGGCGTGGTCTTCAACGCGCTCGGCGCGAAGATCCGCGGCCGCTCCAAGCTGCCGCGCGGCAAGCGCGTGATCTGCTTCTCGCCGCACCCCGACGACGATGTGATCTCCATGGGCGGCATCCTCCGGAAGCTCGTGGAGAACGAGAACCACATCACGGTGGCGTACATGACGAGCGGCAACATCGCCGTGTTCGACCACGACGTGCGGCGGCACGTGGACGTGCTGGAGCGCATGGCGCGCGAGGGCTACCTTCCCGAGGTGCCGGTGCGCGCGCTCGCCGCGCGCGTGCGCGAGTTCCTCGCGGGGAAGCAGCCGGGGGACGTGGACATCTCCGAGGTGCTCGACATCAAGCGCATCATCCGCGAGTCGGAGGCGGTGGCGGGGATCGAGGTGCTGGGGCTCACGCGCGCGGACGCGCGCTTCCTGAACCTCCCGTTCTACCAGACGGGCAAGGTGCGCAAGGACCCCGTCGGCCCCGAGGACGTGGCGATCGTGCGCGCGCTCCTCGACGAGGTTCACCCCGACCTGATCTTCGTCGCCGGCGACCTCTCCGACCCGCACGGGACGCATCGGATGTGCAAGGAAGCGATCGATGAGGCGGTGCGCGGGCCGCGGGGCGCGGGGCGCGAGCCCTCGCGTTCCTCTCCCGCCGCCGCGCCGACGCCACCGGAAGCGGAGTCCGCGCGCACCGCGCCCCTCGCACCGCGCCCCGAGATCTGGCTCTACCGCGGCGCCTGGCAGGAATGGCCCGTGACCGAGGCCACGTGGCTCGTGCCGCTGTCGCAGGAGGAGCTGCGGCTCAAGATCCAGGCGATCTTCAAGCACCAGTCGCAGAAGGACAGTGCGCCCTTTCCCGGGCAGGACGACCGCGAGTTCTGGCAGCGCGTGGACGCGCGCAACAAGGGGACCGCCGCGGAGCTCGACCGGCTCGGGCTCGCCGAATACTTCGCCATGGAGGCGTATGTCGTGGAGTGAGGCGCGCCGGTGATGCGATCGATCACCGCGCTCGACATCATCGTCCTGATCGCCTACCTGGCGGGCACCACGGTGCTCGGCATGTGGGTGGGGCGCCGCCAGCGCGACGCCCGCGATTACTTCGTTGCCGACCGCGCCATCCCGTGGTGGGTGGTGCTCTTCTCGGTGGTGGCCACGGAGACGAGCGCGCTGACCTTCATCGGTGCGCCCACCTTCTCGTACCTCGGCGATTTCGGCTTCCTCCAGATCGTCGCCGGGTACATCCTCGGCCGCGTCGTGGTGGCCTACACGCTCCTCCCGCGCTACTACGAGGGGGAGTTGGTGACCGCGTACGGTCTGCTGGAGCGCCGCTTCGGGCTCGCGACCCGGCGCTTCACGTCGATCGTGTTCATGGTCACGCGCGGCCTCGCCGACTCGGTGCGCATCTTCGCCACGGCGATCCCGATCGCCATCATCGTCGAATCGGTGCTCCCCCCCGAGCGCGCGATGCCGGTGGCGGTGCTCATCCTGGGGCTGCTCACGGTGGTGTACACGTACCGCGGGGGGATGAAGGCGGTGGTGTGGACGGAGCTCCTCCAGGCGAGCGTGTACGTGGCGGGAGGGATCGCCGCGCTCGTGCTGTTGGGGCGCGTGGTCCCTGGCGGCTGGACGCACATCCTGGACAGCGCCAGGGCGGCCGGGAAGCTGCGCGTGATCGACGTGTACACGGGCATCGACCGGCCCAACACGCTCTTCGCGGGGCTCCTCGGCGGCGCCTTCCTCTCGATGGCGTCGCACGGCGCCGACCAGCTCATCGTCCAGCGCCTCCTCTCCGCGCGCAGCCTGAAGGATGCGCAGCGGGCGATCATCGGGAGCGGCATCGCGGTGTTCGCGCAGTTCACGCTCTTCCTGTTCATCGGCGTGGGGCTCTGGACGCTCTACGGCGGCCGCACCTTCGACACGCCGGACGCGATCTTCCCCACGTTCATCCTCGAGCACATGCCGCCGGGGCTCGTGGGGCTGGTGCTGGCCGCGGTGGTGGCGGCGACGATGAGCACGCACTCCGGGGCGATCAACTCGCTCGCCGCGTCCACGACCCACGACATCTATCTCCCCCTCACCGGCCGGAAGGCGGACGATCCGCGGACGCTGCGCATGGGCAAGATGTTCGCGCTCGTCTGGGGGTGCATCCTGACGGTGGGCGCGCTGATGTTCCGGCAGCAGGGGACGCCGGTGGTGGTGCTCGCGCTCAGCATCGCCTCGTTCACGTACGGCGGGCTGCTCGGCGGCTTCTTCCTCGGCATCTTCTGGCGCCGTGCCGTACAGCGCGATGCGATTCTCGGCATGAGCGTGGGGATCTTCGCGATGGCGTTCGTGGTCTTCGCGAAGCAGATGGCGGCGGCGGTCCCCGCCCTCGCCGGCGCGCTGGGCCCACTGGCGCGCGTGGCCTGGCCATGGTACGTGTTGATCGGCACATCGATCACGCTCCTCGTGGGCGTGCTCTCCTCGTACACCCACCCCGCGCCGAAGGCGGGAGCGAAGCGTACATGACAGCGATCGTCGTCGGAGTCGATGGTGGCGGGACGAAGACCCGCGTGATGGTGGCCGATGCGCAGGGCGCGCAGCTCGGCAGCGCCGAAGGACCGGCCAGCGCGGTGCGCCCCGGAGCGGCGGAGCAGTCCGCGGAGGTGATCGCGACAGCGGTGCGCGAGGCGCTGGCGAGCGGCCAGATGACTCACGTGATGCCGAAGGTGCTGTGCGTCGGCGTGGCGGGGGTCGGACGCGAGTCGGAGCGGCAGGCGCTCTGGCAGGCGCTCGTGGCGCGGGAGCTGGCGGAGGAGGTGGTGGTGCACGCCGATGCGGCGGTGGCGCTCGACGACGCGTTCGGCGACGGCCCGGGCATCCTGCTGATCGCCGGCACCGGCTCGGTCGCCTTCGGTCGCGGACCCGCCGGCGCGCAGATGCGCTGCGGGGGG
>CAMLEQ010000221.1 GCA_946479015.1 uncultured Gemmatimonadota bacterium
TTCGAGGACGACCCCGGGGACTCGCTGTTCATCGTGAAGCGCGGCCGCGTGAAGGTGGTGCTCATCGGCGAGGACGGGCGCGAGGTGATCCTCGGCCTCCTTGGCGCGGGGGACCACTTCGGCGAGCTGTCGCTCATCGATGGGCACCCGCGCTCCGCGCACGTGATCGCGATGGAGGACTCGCAGCTCATCGTCCTCCGCCGCGAGGACTTCCGCCGGCGCGTGCAGGAGTCGCCGTCGGTGGCGTGGGCACTGCTGGTGGAGATCTCGCGCCGGCTCCGCCGCGCGGACGAGCAGATCGGGAGCCTCGTGCTGCTGGACGTCGATGGTCGCATCGCGCGCCTCCTCCTCGATGCCGCCGCCGAGAGCGGCGGGAAGACCATCGAGAAGCGCCTCACGCACCAGACCATCGCCCAGATGATCGGCGCGAGCCGCGAGACGGTGTCGCGCGCGATGCGCGAGTTCCAGGATCGCGGGCTCATCGCCGTGCACCGCCGGCAGATCTCGATCGCCGACCAGCGCGGGCTCGAGCGGCTGGCGCAGGTGCGGGTGTGACGCGCGTCACGGCCGCGCCGTGACGGCGTTCATTTCCCCCGCCCTCCCCCGCCCGCACCTTTCAGCCGGAATGGACGTTCCGGAATGAGCCTCACCCTGCGCTTCTGGGGCACGCGCGGCTCGGTGCCCACGCCGGGCGCCTCGACGGTGCGCTACGGCGGCAACACCCCGTGCGTGGAGGTGCGAGCTCCGGACGGCGCGCTCGTGATCCTCGACGCCGGCACCGGAATTCGCGAGCTGGGACGCGACCTCGTGGAGCGCGCCGCGGGCGCGCCGATCACCGGGGACATCTTCCTCAGCCACGCGCACTGGGATCACATCCAGGGGCTGCCTTTCTTCGCGCCGGTGTTCCAGCGTGGGAACCACTTCCGCATCTGGAGCGCCGCTCCGCTGGCGGAACACGTGGACCGCGCCGTGCGCGAGCAGATGTCCCCCACGGTGTTCCCCGTCACCTTCGACGAGCTGGGCGCGACGGTGGAGTTCCGTTCGCTCGGCGCCGCGCACGAGGCAGCCGAGTACACGTTGACCACGCACCCGGTGCGCCACCCCGGCGGGGCGCTGGGGTACCGGATCGAGAACAGAAACGCCTCACGAGGGGGGCTCGTCTACATCTCGGACAACGAGCTGGGCGAGTCGCCGGAATACCACTCCCCCGCGGACTGGCGTGAGGCGCTCGTGCGCTTCGCGCGCGGCGCCTCGCTGCTGGTGCACGACACGATGTACACGGAGGAGGAGTACCAGGCGCACCGCGGGTGGGGGCACTCGCATTACGCCGACGCGGTGGCGCTCGCGCTGGATGCCGGCGTGGAGCGGCTGGCGCTCTTCCACCACAACCCCGACCGCGACGACGCGGAGCTGGACCGCCGCCTGGCCGAGTGCCGCGATCTCGTGGCGCGCCGCGGCTCGACCCTCGACGTCGTGGCCGCTTCGGAAGGACTCACGCTGACCATCTAGGCTCCCCGGAGGGAACCATGAAGCGTTTCGCCGTCTGGCCGTCGCTCGCGCTCGTGCTGCTCGGCGCGACCTCGCACGCCGCGCGCGCGCAGCAGGACGCGCGCCCCACCGTGGCGGTGATGTACTTCAACGACGGCGCCATCGGCGCCGCGCACGCGGAGCTCGAGCCGCTGAGCGGCGGGATCGCCGACCTGCTCATCACCGAGCTGTCGTCCAACCCCGCCATCCGCGTGGTGGAGCGCGACAACCTGAAGAAGCTGATGGACGAGCAGAACCTGACGACGAGCGGGCGCGTGGACAGGGAGACCGCGGTGCGCGTGGGGAAGATCCTCGGCGCGCACCACATGATCTTCGGCGGCTTCGTGACCGACGGGCGCGGCACGATGCGCCTCGACGCGCGCGCGGTGAACGTGGAGACGTCGGAGATCGAGCACGTGGAGAGCGTGCAGGGCAAGCAGGACGACCTCATGACGCTCATCGACGCCCTCGCCACGAAGCTGAACAAGGGGATGAAGCTCCCCGACATCCCGAAGGCGGTGCGCGAGGGGAACGCGGCCGCGGCGAAGAAGGTGCCCTTCCAGGCGACGATGCTCTACTCGCGCGCGCTCGCGGCGAAGGATGATGGCAACAAGGCGGAGGCCGTGCAGTTGCTCCAGAAGTCGCTCGCCAGCTTCCCGGAGTACGCGCCGGCGAAGCGGGAGCTCGAGAAGCTGAGCCAGTAGACTGGTGCGCCCCTCAGGAGAGTGATCATGCCGGGAATCGCCGCCGTCGTTCTCGCCGCCGCCATCGCCGCCACCGCGCCCGGAGCACGCACGGAGCGTGCGCCGGCGCGCGGGCCGGGGAACACGCTCTGCACCAAGCCGAAGACACTCGACGCGACGTGGCACCCCATGGAGGCCGAAGGGGTGACGTTCCGTATCCCGAAGGGGTTCACGATCGGGGCGAGCGGCCCTGACTACCAGGTGTACTCCGCGGGGCAGCGGCACATCGGCATCGAGTGGGGGCGTGGGCCGGGGGAGATCGAGACGGGCGGCTCCCTCGATCCGATCAGCGAATGCCGCGCGGTGATCGACGGCCGCATCGTGGACATCACGCTGTTCAGCTGGACGCGGATCGACGCGCCGATGGCGCCGTCCGGGGACGCGGGGACCAAGTTCCTCCTCGTGGCGCGATTCCCATCGGTGACGAGCTCGCACGCGGTGTCGCTGTGGGTGTTCACGCCGTACCGCACCGACGCCACACGCTACCGGCAGCTCTTCTGGACGGTGTCCTTTCCCGGTGATGCGGCAGGCGTGGCGGCCGCTCCATCGCTCGTGGGCGGAGTCGCCGAGCTGGCCGTCGGCGCGCCGCCGAAGGGGGGAGCCCCCGCCCCGCTGGGCCCCGCGCCCAAGGAGCACGGCATTTCCAGCACGCTCACCAACGGGAATCCCGGCGTGAACTCGGCCTCGGCCTCCGCGCTGCCGCTCCCCGATCGCCCGAGCGAGGAGGAGCCCGACCCGCTGTGCAAGCCGTCGCCGAAGGGAGCGCCGGCGCCCGGCGCGGTGGTGGACACCGCGCTCGTGCAGTCGCTCGCGAGCGGCGCCGATTCCCTGCCGCACGGCTACGGCGTGGTGGCCCTCACCTTCGATGCCTCCGGTGCGCTCGCCGGCGTGGCGGTGGTGGACAGCGACCTCCCGGCCGATGCGCAGCGCCGGCTCGCCGCGCTGCTCAGCTCGAACGTGAAGACGCAGCCGGCGCGGAGCGCCACGGTGCACATCCGGGTGGCTACCGGCGGGGCGGCGCTCCGCTACGCGACGGTGACCTGCGGCATGTGACGACCGGGCGCGCCCCCGCGCCGCCCGCGCTCACCGCGGCGACCGCAGCTCGCGCCGCGCCACGCGCACGATCGCCTCGAGGCTCCGCTCCACATCCTCGTCCGTCGTCGCCCACGACGACACGCTGATGCGCATCGCGGCGCGCCCGTGCCACACCGTGCCGCCGCACCAGCAGGTGCCGTCCGCCTGCACCGCCGCCACCACGCGGCGCGTCGCCTCGTCGTCGCCGAAGCGCACGAGCACCTGGTTGAGCACCACATCGTTCGGCACCTCGTACCCCGCGGCGCGCAGCCCCTCGGCGAAGCGCGCCGCGTGCCGGCAGTCGCGCTCCACCAGCTCCGCGAGCCCCGCCCTGCCGAGCGACGCCAGCGCCGCCCACACCTCCACGCCACGCGCGCGGCGCGACAGCTCCGGCGTGTAGTCGTCGGGATCGCGCACGCCCTCGTCGCGCACCAGGTACGCGGCCTGCGCGGCCATCGCCGCGCGCATCGCGCTCGCATCGCGGCAGATCGCGACCCCGCTGTCGTAGGGGACGTTGAGCCACTTGTGCGCGTCGAGCGCCCACGAGTCGGCGAGCGCCACGCCGTCCACCAGCGAGGCGCGCGCCGGCGCGGCCGCCGCCCACAGCCCGAACGCGCCATCCACGTGCACCCACGCGCCGGCATCGCGCGCCGCCTCGCAGAGCGCGCGCGCCGGGTCGAAGGCGCCGCTGTTCACGTTCCCCGCCTGGAGGCAGAGGATGGTGCGCGAGTCGAGCGCGGGGAGGAGATCGGCGCGCATGCGCCCCTGCCCATCGGCCGGCACGCGCGTCACGCGGGTGCGCCCGAGCCCGAGCAGCGAGAGCGCCTTGAGCACGCTCACGTGCACCTCGTCCCCCACCACCACGCGCAGCTCAGGCGCGCCGAACAACCCGCGGGATTCCACGTCCCACCCCTCGCGCGCGAGCAGCGCGTGGCGCGCGGCGGCGAGCGCGGTGAAGTTCGCCATCGTCGCGCCGGTGACGAAGCCGCCGGCGCACTCGCGTGGGAGGGCGAGTGCGTCGAGCAGCCAGCGCAGCGCTACCGCCTCCAGCTTCGCCGCCGAGGGGCCGGCCACCGCGAGCCCCGCGTCCTGGTCCCAGGCGGAAGCGAGCCACGTCGCCGCGAGCGCGGCGGGCAGGCTCCCACCGATCACGAAGCCGAAGTAGCGGGGTCCCGCGGAGGCCACCGTCGCGGGGGATCCCACCGCGTGCAGCTCGTCGAGCACCGCGCGCGGATCGGTGGGCGCGTCGGGGAGCGCGCGATCGAGCGCGGAGAGGCGCGAGAGCGCGGCGGCGTCGGGGGCCACGGCACGCTCGGGGAGCGCGCGCAGGTACTCCGCGGCGTACGACGCGGCGGCGTCGAGGAGGGCGCGGTCGATCACGTCAGTCGCCGAGCGAGGGGAGCGACCACGCCGCGCGCAGCCGCGCGTACTCCGCGGCCGGAAGCTGCACCATCACCGGGTGACGCCGCGGGTCGAGCCACGCGATCACCTCCGTGAGGCGGTCCGCGTCGAACGCCGTGCACCCCGACGTGTGCGAGCCCGGTCCGTCCCACACGTGCAGGAAGATGCAGGAGCCGCGGCCGCGCACCGGAGGTGTCGCGTTGTACCCGACGATCACGCCGTAGCGGTACTCGCGCACGGAGCGCATCCGCTCGGAGCTGCTCCAGTCCACCGCGGGAACGGCGCCGCGGTCCACCACGGTGTTGTAGTGCGCGGAGCTGGTGTCGTCCACGCACTCCGTCCCCGCGCCGAGCGGGGTGTACGGGAGGCGCACCCAGTGCATGGAGTCGGCGGGGGCGTAGCCGAAGGCGGTGTCGAGCGGGAACACGCCGGCGGGGGAGCGGCCATCTCCCTCGCGCTTGGGCGGATCGCCGGGGGCGGCGCCGGCGGCGACCGTCGCATCCCAGCCGAGCCCGGCTCGACCGACGACCACCGGCACCGGCGCCCCCACGGGGCGCCATGCGGCGCTCGCGCGGTCGCGGGAGAATCGCCGGAGCGTGCCGGCGGTGGAGTCCCACCCCGGGGTGGTGACCACCACGAGCTCGGTGGCGCGGCCGAGGAGCGCGCGGCCGGCGGGAGCGGGAACGATGGAAGCGGAGGGGCGCGACGGCGCGCGCCCTCCGCACGACCACGCGGCGAGCGCGGTCGCGAGCGCGAGGAGAGAGGTGCGGTGCATGGTGCCCCAACTTCGCTCCGTGCGGGTCCGCTGTCGAGTTGCGGCGGGGCGGCACGAGGAGTGCGCGACATCGCCGCGGCTCACCAGGAGGGGATCATGCCGGATGAGCGAATGGACTCCCTGCGCCAGGGGATCGGCGCACCGCCAGAGAGCCCGGCCGCGAAGCGCGCGGAGCGGGAGCGACTCCGGAAAAGCTCGCACGATCCTCCCATCGAGGGCGCGCTGGGGGGCACGTCGGACGCGGACACCGCCGGGGACGAGGCGCGCGCGGACGCGGAGCGGGGGCTCTGGCGCGAGCCGGAGGAGGAAGAAGGACCTCGGGAAGAGCGGCGGAAAGACGGCGAGCCCTGAGGGCGCCGCCGGGACTTCGACGGGCGGCGCCGCGCGCCATCGAGGGCGCGGCGTCGCCCGCTCGGCGCGCGTGGTCCGTCAGTCCTTGTAGGGGTAGTCCGGGTCCATCAGGCGCTCGAGCCGCGCCACTTCCTCGGGGCCAGCGATCTGGCGCGCCACGTCGAGGAGCATGGGGCTCAGGTGCTCGCCGTAGCGGAGGAGGCTCACGGCGCGGGAGCGTCGCGAGAGCAGGAACGCGAGAATCGGCTTGTCGGCCTTCTGCGCGTTGCACCCCGGGCAGGCCAGCACCAGGTTGTCGCGCCGGTCGTACGCGGTCTGGCCGCGGCGCGGGGTCACGTGATCGAGCGTCATGACGTCCGCCTTGAACCGCCGCTCGCAGTATGCGCAGACCGGGCCGTGGCGGTCGAGCAGCCACTGACGGGTCTCCACGTACGCGTTCCTGCTGGTCGGTAGCGAACTGTGCCGCGGCGTTGGATCGGCGGTACGACGACGCGCGCGATGCCTGCGGCTGGAAGTGCTCGGGGACTTCTGTGCTCTGGAACTTGATCGATTCGGCATTAGGTGGTTCAAAGATAACACTCTGTCAAAGACTTTCCACCCCGGGTTCCGGTCACGGCGCGGTATCGGCAGGTCGGACCCGTCCTGCCTGACTCGCCTGGCGTGGGCGCCCCCCGGAGCGGAACATATGATGCATCTCATCGGGGCGCCATGACGCCACGGAGATCCCGGCCGGCGTCGAACTCTCGTGCGGGGGTCCATCATGTCCATCCGCAGTCGCTCCCTCCCCTGGCTCGCGACCGCGAGCCTCGTGTGCGTCCCGCTCCTCGCCGCATGCG
>CAMLEQ010000222.1 GCA_946479015.1 uncultured Gemmatimonadota bacterium
CCGCGATGACCTGAGCTGCGCCTCCCGCAGGATCACGTCGCACACCTGCTCCGCGTCCGCATCGGTGTCGGTGAGATTCACCGACAGCTCGGTGAGCCCGAGCCGCCGGTGCTCCTCGGCGCGCTGGCGCAGCGCGCCGGACAGTCGATTGGTGTAGCGCGACGGGTCGCGCAGCTCGATGCACACGAACGACGCCCCGCGCAGCCGCCGGACGTACGCACCGGTGACGTCGCCCCAGTCGATGCGCCCCACCTTCATGCTGCGGTCGTAGATCCCGGCATCGTTGATGATCACGCGCGGGCGCCGGTCGAGCGTCTGCGCGGCGAAGAGCGCCGCGGCCACGCCTCCCACCACGAGCAGCAGCATCCCCGCCACCACGGCCGCGTGCGAGGCCGCGAGCAGCACGCCCACGCCGGCCAGCAGCACCGCCGCGCCGAGCATCAGCAGCGGCCGGCGCGGGGAGGGGACGACGATCAGCGGCTTCACGCGCGGCCGGCGTCGGCGTCCGCGGCGTCGCTCCAGCCTGCGCGCGCGAGCGCGACGCGGAAGGCGGCGGGATCATCGACCGTGAGCGCGATGGTGCGCACCACGCGCGCGCGCCCATACGCGCCGCGCGCCGTCACGGGCTCCCGCAGGGTGAGCAGCGCGTTGGGCGTGCCGAGCCCGGCGAGCTGCAGGTGCTCCGGCGCGCGCCGGTGCGGCGCCCGCACGCGGCCGGTGTCCGCGCGCGCCACGAGGGGGAGGGGGAGCTCCACCGTCCACTGCACGCCGCCGCGCGCCACCACGCGCCCGGGCTCCACGAGCACCGGGCGCAGCACGATGGCGCGCGTGAACCCGACCAGCCAGAGCACGCCGAGCGCGCTCGGTACGCTCGCGATCCACGCGGCGCGCGGGCTCCAGCCGTGGAGCAGCAGGTGCGCCACCACCAGCTCCACCACGGCCACCGCCGTGAGCGCGACCAGCAGTGGCACGAGACCGCTGCGCCGGTGCAGGGAGAACGGCGTGGCGCCCGCGCTCACGTGCGGCGCACGGCGCCAGGAGAGCAGCGCGTAATACAGCATCGCCAGCTCGGTCGCGAAGATCTCCACCACGGCGGGGTAGGCGAACGCACCGCGGAGCGCCTCGTGGATGCGCTCGGGGATGTCCGGCGCGCCGCCAGCGGCGCCGAAGCCGCGCGCGGCGCGCCGCACCTTCACCACCACTAGCCAGATCACCACGAGCTCGAGCGGCGCCCCGGCGAGCCGCGCGACCGACAGCCAGTGGCGCTGCTCCGCCGGGAGCACCAGCCGCGCGCACACGAGGCTGGCCAGGAACACCGCCGCCACGCGCAGCACCGGTGCGCGCGACGGGCGCACCACGAGCGCCCAGTAGAGGAGCGGCACCACGACGGCGAGGTCGATCGCCACCGCGAGCCCCACGCGGTCGGGGTGCCGGGCCGCGAGCGGCGAGCGCACCACCCACGCCTCGAGCAGGTAGATGGCGATGGTGAGCAGCGCGAACTGCTCGATGAACGGCGGGCGCGCCGGCGCCCGTTCGGCGTTGGCGTGCATGGGGCACCGAAGGGAGGATCGTTGCTGAAAGGTACGGCCCCCCAGCGCCGCGGGCCAGCGAGGGACGCGCGGCGGCCGTCGTCGCTGGACAGCGGTGGCGTGCGCTCCCATTGTATTCCTCGCACCGGGCGCACCGCGCCACGCCGTCGCCCTCGCCAGCCGGTCGCCTCGCATGTCCGGATCCCCACTGCCCCCGCTCGCGCCTCCGTCCCAGCCTCCGCGCATCGAGCTCGCGAACGTGAGCGTGCTGCTGGGCGCGGTGCGCGCGCTGGACGACGTGTCGCTGCTGATCGAGGCGGGGAGCTGCGTGGCGCTCGTGGGGGAGAGCGGGGCGGGGAAGTCCACGCTGCTCTGCTGCATCAACCGGCTGGTGGAGCCCAGCGCCGGCACGGTGGCGATCGATGGCGTTCCGGTGCGCGACCGCGATCCGGTGCGGCTGCGGCGCGCGGTGGGGTACGTGCCGCAGGATGGCGGGCTCCTCCCGCACTGGCGGGTGTGGCGCAACGCGGCGCTGGTCCCCTGGCTGCTCGGCCGGCGAGATGCGCGCGCGCTGGCGGAGGCGGCGCTCGCGCGTGCGGGGCTCGATCCACGCGCCACGAGCGAGCGGTGGCCGCACGAGCTCTCTGGCGGGGAGCGGCAGCGCGTGGCCGTGGCGCGCGCGATCGCCGGCGGACAGTCGCTCCTCCTACTGGACGAGCCGTTCGGCGCGCTCGATGCGATCACCCGCTCCGACCTCCAGCGCATGCTCATCGAGCTGCTCCGCGACGGCGGGCGCACGGTGGTGTTGGTGACGCACGACCTGCGCGAGGCGCTGCTGCTCGCCGACCGCGTGGCGGTACTGCGCCGCGGCCGGATCGAGCAGGTGGCGGAGGCGCCCGCCCTCGCCGCGGCCCCCGCCACGCCGTACGTGGCGGCGCTGCTCGAGCGCGCGGGAGTGTCCCCGGCGTGATGCGCCGGGCGCGCGCGGAGGGTGGCGCGAGTCGCGTGCGGCGCCGGGCACGCACGCTCGCGCGCGCCGGTGCGCTGGCCGCGGCGATGATGGCCGCCGCTCCCGTGCTCGTCGCCGGCGCCGTCGCCCGCGGCGTCGCTCCGCAGGGGGACGGCGCGCCCGCGCCGCGCCCCGTGGTGGTGGCCTCCAAGCCGTTCGGCGAGTCGTTCCTCCTCGCCGAGATGTTCGCGCAGCTCCTCGAGGCGCGCGGCGTCCCGGTGGCGCGGCGCCCCGGCCTCGGCGCGACGGAGGTGGCCTTCGACGCGCTCCGCTCCGGCGCGATCGACGTGTACCCGGAGTACACGGGCACCGGCCTGCTCGCGATCCTGCACGAGCCCCCTCGCGCCGATGCGCGCGCGGTGTTCGCGATCGTGCGCCGCGAGTTCGACGAGCGGTGGGGGATCCGCTGGCTCCCGCCGCTGGGCTTCGAGAACACGTACGCGATCGCCGTCCGTCCCGAGACCGCGCGCCGTCTCCACCTGCGCACGCTGAGCGATCTCGCCCGCGCGGCGCCGACGCTCCGGGCGGGGCTCTCACCCGACTTCATCGAGCGCGACGACGGGCTGCCGGGGCTCGCTCGCGCGTACGGCCGCCTCCGGTTCGCCGCGGTGCGTCCGCTGGCCCAGGCGCTCAAGTACCGCGCGCTCGCCTCCGGCGCGGTGGACGTGGTGGATGGCTACTCCACCGATGGACTGATCGCGCGCTACCACCTCGTGGTGCTGTCCGACGATCGCCACGTCTTTCCGCCGTACGAGGCCGCGGCGCTCGTGGGCGCGCGGCTGCGCCGGGAGAACCCGCGCGCCGTCGCGGCGCTCGGGGAGCTGAGCGGCCTCATCGATGTGGAGCGCATGCGCGCGCTGAACGCGCGCGTGGAGGTGAACGGGGAGCCGGTGGCGCGGGTGGCGGCCGATGCGCTCCACGCGCTCGGGCTCGTGGGATTCGCCGCGCGCGCGACGCAGCCGCGCGCCGGCACGTCGTCGTTCTGGCGCTATCTCTGGGACGAGCGCGCGCGGCTCGGCGCCGAGACGGCGCGCCACCTGCTGCTGGTCGGCGTGTCGCTCCTCGCCGCGATCCTCGTGGCGGTGCCGCTGGGCCTCTGGCTCGAGCGGTCGCGCCGCGCCGCGGAGGGGGTGATCCGGGGGGTCGGCGTGCTGGAGACCATTCCGAGCATCGCGCTCCTCGCGTTCATGATCCCGCTGCTCGGCGTGGGCGTGTGGCCGGCGCTGCTGGCGCTCTGGCTCTATTCGCTGTACCCGATCGTGCGGAGCACCTACAGCGGCGTACGCGACGCGGATCCCGCCGCCGTCCACGCCGCGCACGCGCTCGGGATGACGCCCGGGCAGGTGCTGCGGGTGGTGCGCACGCCGCTGGCCGCGCCGAGCATCCTGGCCGGGATCCGCACCGCGGCGGTGCTCGACGTGGGCACGGCCACGCTCGCCGCGTTCATCGGCGCCGGGGGCCTCGGGGAGCCCATCGCCACCGGGCTCGCGCTCGCCGACACGCGGCTCATCCTCTCCGGCGCGCTCCCGGCGGCGGCGCTCGCGCTGCTGGTGGACGGCGCGCTCGCGCTGGTGGAGCGCCGCGTGACGCCAGCGCCGCTGCGCCGCGCCGCGCCGCGCTGAGCGCCGCGGCCGTCGTGTCGTGCGGCACTCCGCTTGCGGCCCCGATCAGGCTCGGTCGCCCGTCGCAGGGGAGGTGCGCCCGGCACCAGGCGGGCGGGGCAGCGCAGCAGCACAAGGAGCCGCAGATGCGAGTAGAAGCGAACAAGACGGGAGCGATGCTGGCGGGAGGGGCCGCCGTCGGCGCGGCGCTGATGTACTTTCTCGACCCCCAGCAGGGGCGGCGGCGCCGCGCGCTCGTGCGCGACCAGCTCGTGCACGCGCGGCACGCCACCGAGCAGGCGTTCCAGAAGACGCGCGCGGACACGCGCAACCGCACCGAGGGGCTGATCGCCGAGGCGCGGGCCCGCGCGCGCGACGAGAGTCCCGACGACCAGACGCTCGTGGACCGCGTGCGCGCGGACATGGGGCGCGTGGTCTCGCACCCCGGGTCGATCATCGTGACCGCCGAGGAAGGGCACGTGGTGGTGAGCGGTCCCATTCTCGCGCGGGAGGTGGACGACTTTGTGAGCTGCGTGCGGAAGGTGCGCGGCGTGCGCGACGTGGAGAACCGTCTCGAGGTGCACGAGGAGCCGGGGACCGTGCCGGGGCTGCAGGGGGGGAGCACGCGCGAGGGCGGCGCGCGCTTCGAGCTGCTCCAGCGCAACTGGTCGCCGGCGGCGCGGCTCGTGACGGGCGCGGCCGGCGGTGGACTGGTCGCGTTCGGCGCGACGAAGCGCGGCGCGCTCGGCACCGCGCTGGCGCTGGGCGGGCTCGGGCTCCTGGTGCGCAGCTCCAGCAACGTCGAGCTCGCGCGGTTCGCCGGCATCGGCGGGCGCGGCGCGGTGGACCTGCAGAAGACGATCACGATCCAGGCGCCGGTGGACGTGGTGTTCGGCTTCTTCAGCGACTTCACCAACTACCCGCAGTTCATGTCGCACGTGCGTCGCGTGCGCGAGACGGGGGACGGGCGCACCCACTGGGAGGTCGACGGCCCCGCCGGGCGGTCGGTGGAGTGGGACGCGGTGCTCTCCCGTGCCGTGCCTAACGAGCTGATCGAGTGGCGCAGCGTGCCGGGGTCGACCGTCGACAACGCCGGCAGCGTGCGCTTCGAGCCGGTCGGCGACAACGCCACGCGAGTGACGGTGCGCATGACGTACAGCCCGCCCGGCGGCACCGCGGGGAAGGTGGTGAGCTCGATGCTCGGGGCGAACCCGCGCAAGGAGATGGACGACGACCTGAATCGCCTCAAGACGACCATCGAGACCGGCGTGCCGCCGCACGACGCCGCGGCCCGGCGCGAAGCGCAGGCGGAGGCGCCCGCTCCACCGGCATGATCGCGGGGAGGGACGGGGGAGGGCGCGCGGCGAGTGTGAGCCACATCACAAACGGCGGCCGCATCGAGCGATCGCCGCATTGAAGCGGCGCGGCGGCATATTGTCCCGCGCCGCTCGGCTCGCCACCTTTATCGGTGCCGCGCCGGGCGTGAGAGCCGGATCCCGCGGCACACAACCCCCCAAGGAGTGATCCGATGAGACGCGTCCTCCCCCTCATCGCGCTGTTCGCGCTCGTCGCCTGCGACCGGTCCGGCTTCGGCACCGGCGGGCACGCCACCGCCGTCGATTCCGTCGCCGCCCTCAACACGCAGCTCGCGCAGGCCAGGCAGGTGGCCGCGCAGCAGGACTCGCTGATGCAGGGCTTCACCGAGACGACCAAGCTCCTCGAGGACATCGACCAGGAGCTGTCGAAGGTGAAGGGGCTCAAGTCGCACGTGCCGCTCGATGTGAAGGGCGAGGGGGCCTCGGACCCGAAGGCGGCGTACCGGGAGAGCCTCCTCGGCAAGGTGAAGGAAGTCACCGAGCTGCTGCGCGCGAGCCGGAGCCGCGTCGCCGCCCTCTCGGCGCGCAATGCCGGGCAGCGCGACAAGGTCGCGCAGTACGAGCAGACGATCGCGTCGCTCGAGCAGATCTCCGAGCGACAGAAGCAGCAGATCGCCGAGCTCACGGGACGCGTGGACAGCCTCACGGTGGCGAACGCCACGCTCGCATCGGAGAAGTCCGCCATCGCCGACACCGCGACCGCGCTCCGGCGGGACCTGAACACCGTGTACTACGTGGTGGGGACGAAGGACGAGCTCAAGGCGAAGGGGATCATCGTGGAGGAGGGCTCCAAGTTCCTCTTCTTCGGCCACAAGGCGCTGGTCCCGGCGCGCACGCTCAACGATTCCATGTTCACGGCGATGGACAAGTTCTCCGATGCGCCGATCATGCTCCACGCCACCGACCGCCCGTTCAAGATCGTCTCGCGGCAGAATCCCTCGCTCATCGAGGAGGGGAAGACGGCGGACGGGAAGCCGAGCGGCGAGCTCCACGTCTCCGACCCGTCGCAGTTCTGGGCGCCGTCGAAGTACCTGATCATCGTGGAAGGCTGAGTCTCGCCGCCTGACGAAGCGACCCGGGGGGGCGGGGCGGGGGCCACGCCCCCCCCCCCCAGGCTAAACACCGCCAACCGCGCCGCGGGCCGGCCGCAGGGGGGGC
>CAMLEQ010000223.1 GCA_946479015.1 uncultured Gemmatimonadota bacterium
CATCGCCACGAGCGCGGTGATGATCCACGGCCAGCAGCGCACCACGTAGTTCAGGATGTTGAACAGCCACGCGGAGCGCTCGGCGTCGCGCTCCGACGGCACGGAGGCGAGGCGCTGCACGAACTGCCCGCCCCCGTCGGCGTTGCGGAACGCCCACCACTGGATGGCGACGTAGGCGAAGAAGGTGGGGATGGGGAGGAGCGCGTCGCCGGCGTGCGGGAAGAAGTGGAGCTGCTCCCCCTTCCCCGCCGCGGCGAGGCGCGCGGCGAGCGCGCCGAGGCCGCCGATGTCGTGCAGCGCGTAGCCTGCCACCACGATCGCTCCCACGAGCGCGAGCACGAACTGGAAGAAGTCGGTGGCCACCACCCCCCACAGCCCGCTGAACGCGGCGTAGACGAGCACCACGGCGGCGATGGCGACCACCGTCCACAGCTTCCGCTCGTCGGCGGCCACGCCGAGCCCGAGCTGGTCCCAGATGCCGAGGGCGTCCACCACCTTCCGCATCGCGAGCATCCCGTAGGCGATGCCGACGGCGTTGATGGGGAGCGCGAACAGGAAGGCGCGGGTGCCGCGGAGGAGCGCGGCCGGGGCGCCGCCGTAGCGCAGCTCGTTCAGCTCCACATCGGTGAGGATCCCCGCGCGGCGCCACAGGCGCGCGAACAGGTAGATCATCGCCACGTGGGCGACCACGAACGACCACCACTCCCAGTTCCCCGCGATCCCGCGCCCGATCACCAGCCCGCCCACGTAGAGCGGGGTGTCCACGTTGAAGGTGATCGCGGCCATCGAGGTGCCCGCGAGCCACCACGGGATGGAGCGCCCGCCGACGAAGAATTCCTCGAGGGAGCGGGAGGCCCGGCGCGAGAGCCAGAGCCCCACGGCGAGGGTGAGCACCATGTAGGTGCCCACCACCAGCCAGTCGAGCGGCCGCACTCAGGGACCGCGGGTGATCCAGCGCGCGGCCGCCTGCTGCATGGCGGGCTCGCCTCCCCACGCCGACGCGATCGACTTCGCGCCGCTGAGCTCCTTGATGAGCCGCGGGTGCCCGAACTGCATCACCAGCGCGCCCGGCGCGGCCGCGCAGGCGCGATCCACCGCCGCGCGCGACTCGGCGGAGTAGCCTGGGCGCCCCTTCCACGCCCGCACGTCGCCGAAGAGCGCCACCACCACGGCGCGCCCCGGGGTGCCGGAGGGCTCGGCGACGCGGCGCGCCTCCCAACCGGCGTCGCGGAGCGCATCGAAGAACGGCTCGCGCGACGGCGCCGGATAGGGGCCGCCGAGGTCGTCGTCCACCACCACGACCTCCAGCGGAGAGGCGAGCGGCGGGCGGACGCCGCGGACCATGCGCACCACCCGGTCGGCGAGCTGCGCCCCCCACGCCACGTCGGCGGCGGAGGGGCGGCGGTATTCGTTAGGCGGAGAGGCCCACTGTGCCCACTTGAGCCGGCGGCGCAGCGACTGCTGCACCAGCTCCTCGTTCAGCTCGCGCTCGGCCACCGCCCGCTCCAGCGTGCGCGCCACCCCCTCCAGGTCGCTCGGGTAGAGGATCAGGTCGCACCCGGCGGCGAGCGCGGCCACCGCCGCCTCCCCCTCCGTCCGGCCGGCGAGCACCCCCTCCATGATGAGCGCGTCGCTCACGATCAGCCCGTCGAACTTCATCCGCTGCCGCAGCAGCCACTGGAGCATCTCGCGCGAGGTCGTCGCGGGCTCCCCGCTCGCGTCGAGCTCCGGGTAGGCCACGTGCGCCGTCATGAGCGACGCCACCCCCGCCTCGATCGCGGCGCGGAAGGGGAGCAGGTCCACCTCCATCAGGTCGCGCTTCGACGCGCGCACCACCGGCAGCTCCATGTGCGAGTCGCCGCGCGTGCGCCCGTGCCCTGGGAAGTGCTTCGCGCACGCGATCACCCCTTCCCCCTGGCAGGCACGGATCCAGGTGGCGCCGAGCGAGGCCACGCGGTGCGCGTCGGTGCCGAACGCGCGCGTGCCGACGATCGGGTTCTCCGGGTCGAGATCCACGTCCACCACCGGCGCGAAATCCCAGTTCACGCCGAGCGTGCGCGCCTCGCGCGCGGTGAGGCGTCCCGCGCGGCGCACGGCGTCGGCATCGTTCAGCGAGGCGATCGCCGCGAGCGGAGGAAGGCCGGTGGCGCCGGCGAACTGCTGCCCGGCGCCGCGCTCCATGTCGGCGCCGATGAGCAGCGGAACCGTGGAGCGCTGGCGCAGCTCCTTGGTGAACGCGCGCACGGCATCCTCTTCGCCGCCGAAGATGATGAACCCGCCCACGCCCAGGGCGAGCGCGCGCTCGATCCGCTCGCGCTCTCCCTCGTAGCCGCGCTCGGGGTCCCACCGGATGGCGGGAACGAGAAGGGCGGCGATGCTCATGCCGGAGTCAGCTTGCCGAGCACGCGCGGGCCGCGCGCGCCGGTGGCCGAGGGGAGGTTCCCCGGCCAGCGGCACAGGTGCAGCCAGCCCAGGAACGCGAACGCGACGGCCTCTTTGGCGTCGCCGTCGAAGAACAGCTCGTCGAAGCGGCGCACGGGCGTGGGGTGCAGCGCGGCGGCGATGGCGTGCACGAGCGCCGGATTGCGCGCGCCTCCCCCGGAGAGCACCACCTCGCGCACCGGCTCGAGCACGAAGCGGCGGTACGCGTCGGCGATGCTGGCGGCGGTGAGGGCGACGGCGGTGGCGACGATGTCCTCGACGGTCGCCTCCGCCCGCGCGGCGCGGCAGCGCTCGATGAAGCGCGCGATGTACGCGCTGCTGAACAGCTCGCGCCCCGTGGACTTGGGCGGCGGGGCGGCGAAGAAGGGGTGCTCCAGGAATTCGGCCACGACGGTCTCCAGCGGTGTTCCGCGGCGCGCCAGCGCGCCGTCCACATCGTACGGTAGCTCTGGCACGAGCGCACGGGCCACGCCATCGATCACGGCGCAGCCGGGGCCGGTGTCGAACGCGCGCACCTCGGCGCGCGCGGAGCGCGGCGGCACCACGCTCACGTTGCCGATCCCGCCCAGGTTCTGGAGCGCGCGCCACGCGTCGCGGTCGGCGAAGAGCAGCGCGTCGGCGATGGGGACGAGGGGGGCGCCCTGCCCGCCCGCCGCCACGTCGCGCACGCGGAAGTCGGCGATGACGTCGACCCCCGTGCGCTCGGCGATCACCGCCGCCTCCCCGCACTGCCAGGTGGCGCGCGGCGGATCGTGCCAGAGCGTGTGCCCGTGCGACGCGATGGCGCGCACGTCGCGCGGCGTCAGGCGCGCCTTCGCCATCGCGGCGAGCGCCGCGTCGGCGAGCCACGCGCCGAGGTCGAAGCCGAGGCGGCAGTACTCGGCGGGGGTCCCCCGCTCCACCGCGGTGAGCAGCCGCTCCCGCTCCGCGGGGGAGTACGGCCGCGCGTGGTGCGCGAGCAGCTGCGCGCGCGCGCCGCCGTCCTCCGTGGGGGTGAAGCGCGCGACGGCGGCGGAGATCCCGTCCGCTGACGTCCCCGACATGAGGCCGACGAGCACCGACGCGTCGTGGAGCGCGGGCGCGCTGGCGAACGCCATCACGCCACCGGCGGCGGCGGCTCGTCCACCACGCGCCGGATCACTCCTCCCGCCGCCGCGAGCGCACGCTCCGCCTCGTCGCGCGAGGCATCGAGCTTCTGCATCACGATCGCCGTCTTCACGCTCCCCCCGGCGGCATCGATGAGGCGCCGCGCTTCGGCGCGATCCACGCCGCACACCTCCATCATGATGCGCTCGCCGCGATCCACCAGCTTCTGGCTCATCGCGCGCAGGTCCACCATCAGGTTCCCGTACGTCTTCCCGATGCGGATCATGGCGCCGGTGGAGATCATGTTGAGCACCAGCTTCGTCGCGGTGCCCGCCTTGAGGCGCGTGGAGCCGGTGACCGCCTCGGGGCCGGTGATCGCGACGATCGCCACGTCCACGCGCGCCACGAGATCGGCCGGCGGGGGGGAGCAGGCGAGGATCGCGGTGCGCGCGCCGAGCGCGTTGGCGCGCTCCAGCGCGCCACGCACGTACGGGGTGGTGCCGGAGGCCGCGATGCCGACCACGAAGTCGCTCGCGCCCACCCCGCGCTCGTCCATCGCCCGCGCGCCATCCGCGACGATGTCCTCGGCACCCTCCTGCGAGCGCACGAGCGCATCGAGGCCGCCGGCGATGATCCCCTGCACCATCACCGGATCGGTGCCGAAGGTGGGCGGACACTCGCTGGCGTCGAGGACGCCGAGCCGACCCGAGGTGCCGGCGCCGATGTAGAAGAGGCGTCCGCCGGCGCGGAACGCCTCCTCGGCGAGCGCGATCGCGCGCGCGACCGCATCGCGCTGCGAGGCGACCGCATCGGCCACGGTGCGGTCCTCGGCGTTCATCAGGTCGACGATTTCGGCGGGCGAGGCGAGATCGATCGCGGCGGTGCGGGGATTGCGACGCTCGGTGAGACGAGGATCGACGTGCGACGTGGACAAATCGGCGGGGGTTGAGAGTTGAGCGCGCCGCACGCGAGCCGGCGCGGCGCGCTCGGAGCGCCATGCCGTGCCAGGCCGCTGTCGTCGCGGCGCCGCATGGGCTAACTTACCCGGCGCCGCGCGGGACTGGCAAGCCGTTCGGGGGATCGTCGTGATGACCCGCTTCGCCATCTTCGCGCTGTTCGCGGCCGCGCTGGTGCCCCGGCACGGGGCGCGAGCGCAGATCGTCAATCCAGCCGCGGTCTACCCGCCGGCCCTCTGGGTGGCCGGGGAGGTGGGGTACTACGATCCCGGCATCGTGCGCGACGGCGCCACGCAGAGCACCTGGAACTTCCGCACGGGCGCGCAGTGGCGCGCATCGGCCGAGCTCCCGCTCGCGGGCGGACCGTTCTCGCTCGGCATCACGGGCGGCTACTCGCGGATGCCGATGCTGTACTACAGCGCCGATCGGGCGATCGACCCGACCGGCACCGGCGTCGCGGCGCACGCCGACGTCTGGTCGCTGCTCGCGCTCGGCCGCTGGGGGAGATCGCTCGGCTTCCACCAGATCGTGGAGGTGATGGCGGGGGTGGTGGGGTACCGTCGTTTTCGCCTCGACGCGGGGGGCCGGCCGCTCCCGCCGGGGACGGACGAGGACTTCTCGATCGGCGCCGGCTACGGCTTCGGCTACTCGCTGTCCCCGCGCACCGAGGTCACGCTCCTGCAGGACTACTCGCTGCTGCTCCACCAGAGCCGCGGACTTCCCAGCGGCACACGTTCGACATCCACCCAGACCGTGCTCCGCGCGGGGGTCCGCGTGGGGCTCGGCTCCGAACCCTGAGGATACCGCATGCGAGTCCATCCGCTCGTCGCCCGCATCGTTCCCCTCGCGCTCGCGGCGCTCGCCGCGTGTCACCCCGCCGCCAACGCCCCGGGGCACGCGGTGCCGCCGCGCGCGGCGGCGACGTTCCCTTCCACGTGGCGCTTCCAGAGTGGCCGCACGGCGGTGACGGCGCCGCACGCGATGGTCGCGAGCAACTCGGCGCTGGCGAGCGAGGCGGGCGTGGAGATCATGCGCGAGGGGGGGAACGCGGTGGACGCGGCGGTGGCCACGGGGTTCGCGCTCGCGGTGACGTACCCGCGCGCGGGGAACATCGGCGGCGGCGGCTTCATGGTGATCCGCATGGCCGACGGCCGCGTGGCGGCGCTCGACTACCGCGAGATCGCGCCGCTCGCCGCCACGCGCGACATGTACGTGGACGCGAACGGCAAGCTCACCGACGCGAGCGTGGTGGGGCCGCTCGCCTCCGGCGTGCCCGGAGCGGTGGCCGGGATGGCGGAAGCGCTCCGGCGCTACGGCACCATGTCGCTGGCGCAGGTGATGCGGCCGGCGATCCGCATGGCCGCCGAGGGGTTCGTGGTGGACAGCGCCCTGGCGCTGTCGGTGCACGCGGACAGCGCGCTGATCTCGCGCTTCGAGGGGAAGTCGGTGTTCCTCCCCGGCGGGAAGCCGCTGCAAGCGGGGACGCGGCTGGTGCAGCCCGCGCTCGCGCACACGCTCCGGCTGATCGCCGAGCAGGGGCCGAAGGCGTTCTACGAGGGGGAGATCGCGGACAGCATCGCGGCCGAGATGCAGCGTGACGGGGGGATCATCACGAAGGCGGATCTCGCCCGCTACCGCCCCGAGTGGCGCGAGCCGATCCGCGGCTCGTACCGCGGCGACTCGGTGTTCGCGATGCCGCCGTCGTCGTCCGGCGGGATCACCACGATGGAGTCGCTGAACATCCTGGAGACGTTCCCCACCCTCCCCCCGTTCGGGAGCGCGGCGTACGCGCACGTGGTGGCCGAGGCGTTCCGGCGCGCGTTCATCGACCGGAACACCGAGCTGGGAGACCCCGCGTTCGTGCGGATGCCGGTGGACAAGCTCACGAGCAAGGCGTACGCGCGCACGCTCGCGGCGACGATCCAGCCGGCGCGCGCGACGCCCTCGCCGGCGTTCACGAGCGCGTCGAGCGAGCCGGTGCACACCACGCACTACTCGGTGGTGGACGCGAAGGGGAACGCGGTGGCGACGACGACGACGATCAACTCGCTCTACGGCTCGGGGGTGTTCGTGCGCGGCGCGGGGTTCTTCCTGAACGACGAGATGGACGACTTCGCGT
>CAMLEQ010000224.1 GCA_946479015.1 uncultured Gemmatimonadota bacterium
GCTTCCCCACCATCGCGCCGTGCACGCTCCCGTCGAACATCGCGTGCTTCGGCGGGCTGTCACTCCCCGACCACGGGGAGCTCTGGTCCCAGCCCAGCACCTTCACGCTCGAGACGCGGCCGGAGGGGATGTACGCGGCCACCGGGTGGTTCGGCCGGCGCATGCCCTATCGCTTCGTGCGCGCGATCTTCGTGGGGAGCGACCGCGTGGAGATGCGCTACGCGGTGACGAACGATGGCGCCTCGCCGCTCCCGTTCCTCTGGTCCGCGCACCCGCTCCTCCCGCTCGGCAAGGGGACGCGGCTCGTGCTGCCGGAGGCGGCGCGGGTGCGTGTGTGGTCGCAGCACGGCATCGACCTCGGCGGCACGGGGCGGGAGCTGCGCTGGCCGCGCGTCGCGGTGGCGGGGAAGCTCGTGGACCTCTCGCATCCCGATGCGGTGGCGCGCGCGTACGCGTGCAAGCTGTTCGTGGACGTGCCCGCGAGCGGGGGAGCCATCGCCGTGGAGGAAGATGGCGCGCGCCTGGAGCTCACGCTCGATCCCGCGCAGGTGCCGCACGTCGGGATCTGGCTCAATCGCGGCGGCTGGTCGCCGTTCCGGCGGAAGGGGTCCTACCGCAACCTGGCGCTGGAGCCGTGCATCGGCGCCCCCGACTCGCTCGCCGAGGCGCTCGGTGCCTGGCGCGACGCCGCGTGGCTCGCGCCGGGAGCGACGCGCGAGTGGACGCTCGTGTGGCGCGGCGTGCCCGCCGTGGGGACGCCGGCGACCCTCTGATCCGCGCCATCGGGGCGCCCCGGCCGCCTTGACGGCTCCCGGCCCGTTCTCCATCGTCTCGACCCCACCCCCGGAGAGGGCCGCCATGACTCGGATTGCGCTCACCGTCAACGGTACGCGGCACGAGCACCAGGTAGAGCCGCGAACGTTGCTCGTTCACCATCTCCGCGACACGCTCGCGCTCACCGGCACGCACGTGGGGTGCGACACCAGCCAGTGCGGCGCGTGCACGGTCCTCCTCGACGGGCGCCCGGTGAAGTCGTGCACCGTGTTCGCCGTCCAGGCGGACGGCGGCGAGGTCACCACCATCGAGGGGCTCGCGCGCGACGGGCGGCTGCACCCGCTGCAGGAGGGGTTCTGGCAGGCGCATGGCCTCCAGTGCGGCTTCTGCACGCCGGGAATGATCATGGCCGCGTACGGACTGCTGCGCGACACGCCGAATCCCACGGAGGAGGAGATCCGTGCCGGACTCGACGGGAACCTGTGCCGGTGCACCGGCTACCACAACATCGTGAAGGCGGTGCAGCTCGCGGCGGCCGCCATGGGCGTGCCGGCCGACCGGGCCGCGCTCTCCGGCGGCGGCCAGGACGCCGCCTCCACTTCCTCTCCCGCCACCGCGGCGACGCGATAGGAGGGCGAGCCATGGCCACCACCACCGCAGCTGGCCGCCTCATCGGCAGCAGCGTGAGGCGCCGCGAGGACCCGCGCTTCATCACCGGCAAGGGGCAGTACACCGACGACATCACGCTGCCCGGCACCACGTACGCGTCGTTCGTGCGCAGCCCGTACGCCCACGCCCGCATCACCGCCATCGATGCCGATGCGGCGCGCGCGCTTCCCGGCGTGCGCGCCGTGTTCACGGGGAAGGACCTCGCCGATGGCGGCGTGAACGCCATCCCGACCGGCTGGCTCCTCCCCGATCTCCGGACCACCGACCGCCGGGCGATCGCCATCGACCGCGCGCGGTACGTGGGGGAGGCGGTGGCGGTGGTGATCGCCGACACGCCGGCCGGCGCCGCGGACGCCGCGGAGCTGGTGCGGGTGGACTACGAGGAGCTCCCCGTCGTCGCCAGCGCCACGGAGGCGCTGCGCCCCGGCGCCCCGCTGGTGCACGACGACGTCCCCGGCAATCTGTGCTTCCAGTGGGCGTTGGGCGATGCCGAGCGCACCGATGCCGCGATCCGCGGCGCCGCCACCGTCGTCAGGCACCGGATCGTGAACCAGCGCCTCATCCCCGTGGCCATCGAGCCGCGCGCATCGCTCGCGAGCCACAACGCGGCCACCGACGAGCTCACGCTCTGGGTCACGTCGCAGAACCCGCACGTGCACCGGCTCATCATGGGTGCGTTCGTGCTCGGCATCCCCGAGCACAAGTTCCGCGTCATCTCCCCCGACGTGGGGGGCGGGTTCGGGTCGAAGATCTTCATCTATCCGGAAGAGGTCGTCGTCGCCTGGGCCACGCGCCGCATCGGCGCGCCGGTGAAATGGACCGCCGAGCGGCGCGAGAGCTTCATGACCGACGCACACGGGCGCGACCACGTGTCCGACGTGGAGATGGCGTTCGATGCGGGCGGGCGCATCGTCGCGCTGCGCGTGAGCACCGTGGCCAACCTCGGCGCGCACCTGTCGCTGTTCGCGCCCGCGATCCCCACGTACCTGTACGGCACGCTCCTCTCCGGCGTGTACGAGATCCCCGCCATCCACGTGTCGGTGCGGGGGGTGCTCACGCACACCACGCCCGTGGACGCGTACCGCGGCGCCGGCCGTCCCGAGGCGTGCTACCTCCTGGAGCGCACCATGGATGTCGCCGCCCGGCGGCTCGGCGCCGATCCGGCGGAGCTGCGGCGGCGCAACTTCATTCCGCCGGAGCGGTTCCCGTACCAGACGGCGGTGGCGCTCGTGTACGACAGCGGGAACTACGCGCCGGCGCTCGCGCGCGCGCTCGAGATGGTGGGCTACGACCGCCTGCGCGCCGAGCAGGCGGAGGGGCGGACGCGCGGACGCTACCTCGGCATCGGCATCTCGTGCTACATCGAAGCGTGCGGGCTCGCCCCGTCGCAGGTGGTGGGATCGCTCGGCGCGCAGGCGGGGCTGTGGGAGAGCGCCACCGTGCGCGTGCACCCCACGGGGAAGGTCACCGTGTTCACCGGCTCGCACTCGCACGGGCAGGGGCACGAGACCACCTTCGCGCAGCTCGTCGCCGACGAGCTGGGCGTGACGCTGGACGACGTCGAGGTCGTCCACGGCGACACCGGACGCGTTCCCTTCGGCATGGGGACGTACGGGAGCCGCAGCGGCGCGGTGGGCGGCACCGCGATCCACATGAGCCTCGAGAAGATCCGCGAGAAGGGGAAGCGCCTCGCCGCGCACCTGCTCGAGGCGGCGCCGGAGGACATGGAGTTCGCCGGCGGCAAGTTCTTCGTGAAGGGCTCCCCCGACCGCGCCAGGAGCTTCGCCGAGGTGTCGCTCGCCGCGTACCTGGCGCACAGCATGCCCGCGGGGATGGAGCCGGGGCTCGATGCCACCAGCTTCTACGACCCCGCCAACTTCACCTTCCCGTTCGGCACCCACATCGCCGTGGTGGAGGTGGACGTGGACACCGGGCGCACCACGGTGCTGCGCTACGTGGCGGTGGACGACGTGGGGAACGTGATCAACCCGATGATCGTGGAAGGGCAGTTGCACGGCGGCGTGGCGCAGGGGACGGCGCAGGCGCTGTGGGAGGGGGCGGTGTACGACGAGAGCGGGCAGCTCCTCACCGGGTCGCTCATGGATTACGGCGTCCCCAAGGCGGACATGCTCCCGTCGTACGAGACCGACCGCACCGTGACGCCGTCGCCGGTGAACCCGCTCGGCATCAAGGGAGCGGGGGAGGCGGGAACCATCGCGTCCACGCCCGCCGTCGCGAACGCCGTGATCGATGCGCTCGCGCCATTCGGCATCACGCACATCGACATCCCGCTCACGCCGGCCAGGGTGTGGCAGGCCGTGCGCGACGCGAAAGGGAGGAGCTGACCGTGTATCCCGCGCGCTTCGAGTATCATCGCGCCGGCAGCGTCGAGGAGGCGGTCGCGCTGCTCGGACGGTACGAGGACGACGCCAAGCTTCTTGCCGGAGGGCACTCGCTCATCCCGCTGCTCAAGCTGCGCTTCGCGCAGCCCGGGCACCTCGTCGACATCCGCCGCATCCCGGGGCTGGCGGGAATCGGCGAGGAGGACGGCGCCATCGTGATCGGCGCCGCGACCACGCACGCGATGCTGCAGCGCTCCGAGCCGCTGCGGCGGCGGCTCCCCATCGTGCCGGAGGCGGCGTCGCAGATCGGCGACGCGCAGGTGCGGAACATGGGGACCATCGGCGGGAGCCTCGCGCACGCCGATCCGGCGGCCGACCTCCCCGCGGTGATGCTCGCCACCGAAGCGGAGCTCACCGCCATCGGTCCTGGCGGCTCGCGCACGATCGCGGCGTCGGACTTCTTCATCGACCTGCTCACCACGGCGCTCACGCCCACCGAGGTGCTCACGCGCATCCGCATTCCCGTGCCAACGTCCGGGACGGGGAGCGCGTACGAGAAATACCCGCACCCGGCGTCGCGCTACGCGCTGGTCGGCGTCGCCGCGATGCTGACGATGTCCGGAGGCACGATCGCGCGTGCGCGCGTCGCCGTGACGGGCGTGGGGACGCATCCCACGCGCGAGCGTGCCGTGGAGGCGGCGCTGGAGGGAGAGCGCGCCACCGACGCGGTGCTCGCGGCCGCGGCGGCGCGGGCGGTGGAGGGCGTGGATCTCCGCTCCGACGTGCACGGCTCGGCGGAGTGGCGTCGCGCTCTGGCGATCGCGCACACACGGCGCGCGCTCGCTCGCGCGGTGGCTCGCGCCGGTGATGTGTGACCTCTAGGAGTTTCCCTAAGTTGGCGCAGCACGCCGCCGCGGAGGGTTTCGCGGCGGCGTGTCGGTTCATATTCTTGTTTCCTACCGAACGATAGCCCCGTCGCCGACGCTGGCGATCCACACCCGATGAACGGGTGGGCCCACGGGTGCTCGGATGATGCATATGGCAGGATCGACGCAACCCGAGAATAGTCTCGAGCAGGTCTCACTGCGGGTCGTCGCGTTCACGGTGACCGACGAGCTTCGTGCCCGGCTCCGTGGCGTGCTTCCCGAGAACGCCGATGTGCGTCTGTGCCGCACGCTCAGGCAGTTGAGCTCCACGGCGCTCTCGTCGCAGCCATCGGTGATCGTACTGGAGCTGGTGGACGGGCAGGGGGAGCGCCTCGCGCCCAGCGTGCGCTGGCTGCGCTCCGCGTTCCCGAGCGTGCCCATCGTGGCATGCTGCGCGCTCTCCGGCGCCACCGCGCACGACATCCTCACGCTGGCGAAGGCGGGGGTGACGGATCTCGCGCTCCGCGGCTTCGACGACATCGCGTCCACCATCTCGACGGCGATCCGCGGGACGAGCCTCGAGGGGGTGGCGGCGCAGGTGGTGCGCGAGCTCGGGCCGGTGCTGCCGCGGCGGATGCGGCCGATCGTGGAGTACTGCATCGCGAACGCCCGGGCGGGGCTCACGGTGGATGAGATCGCGGCCGCGCTGGGGATGCCACGCAAGACGCTGGCGCGTCAGCTCGCGCAGGCGGGGCTCCCCTCGCCCAAGCGACTCATCGCGTGGGGGCGCGTGTTCATGGCGGCGCGGCTCATGGAGGACCACGCGCGCTCCATCGAGCGCATCGCGCTCGATCTCGACTTCCCCACGCCCTCGGCGTTCCGGAAGCTGCTCCGCCGCCTCACCGGGCTGCGCCCGCTCGACGTGCGGGCGAGCGGCGGGCTGGACTGCGTGCAGTCGGCGTTCCGCCGTGAGGTGCGCGACGGCCGGAAGAACGCCCGCGAGGTCGCCGCCTGAGCCGTCAGGCGGCGCGCTCGTCACCGCTCGTCAGGCAAGCCAGCGCGTTCGTCGCGCCTGCGTCACCCGCGCGCGCGTCTCCGGAACAGCGCCAGCAGCCGCTCCCAGAGGGCGTGCAGCAGCAGCGGGATCACCCGCACCGGCCGCGCGACATGCGCGGCGGGTGCGAGGGGCGCGGCGGGCGCATCGGAGCCGAGGAGAGGCGGCGCGGCGCTGCCGGCCGCAGATAGGGATGGCGGAGGCGGACCGCCGCCTTCGGCGGTCGTGGGGGGAGCGGTCGCGAGCGGCGCGGCCGGCTGCCCCTCCGCCGGCTGCGCGAAGCGGGCCCGCACGCACGCCGTGAACTGCCCGAACAATTGCTTGTTCACGGTGTCGATCATCCCGCGCCCGAACTGCACGATCCGCCCGGCGATCTCGAGCTGCGCCTCCACGCGCACCTCCGATCCCCCATCCCCCCGCGGTGCGACGGTGCTGGTCATCGTCATCTTCGCCGAGCCGGCGCCGCCGCTCTCGCGCCCCTCGGCCGTCAAGCGCACGCGGCGTGCGTCCTCGTCCACCTCGTCCAGCCGTGCCGTGCCGGCGTACGCCGCCACCACCGGCCCCACCTTCACCTTCACCCGCCCGGCGAAGGTCCGGTCGTCGCGTGCCTCGGTGAGCTCCGCCCCAGGGAGACATTCCACCACCTGGCGCGGGTCGATGAGATAGCGCCACACCCGGTCCGGCGGCGCCTGAACGGTGAACGTCTCCTCGATCCGGAACGCCATGCGATCGCTCCTCGCCGGGGTCGGCGGCATCATGTGTGACGGACGGCACCAGCGTCAAGCATCGATCGCCGCGCCCGCGCGCCCGCCGTCGTCTTGTCGCTGTCCGTGCCCGCGTGGATATTCGTGGATGGAGTCGCCAGCGGGCGCGCCGCGGGAGGGCGAAGTGCG
>CAMLEQ010000225.1 GCA_946479015.1 uncultured Gemmatimonadota bacterium
AAGTCGGGATCGAGAACATCCCTCGCGGACGCGATCGCGGCCCCCGGCCCCCGGGCCCCGGCCCCGAGCCCCGTGACGCCGCACCGCGCGGGCGCGGCACCCGCCCGCCGCGCTACGCCAGTCCCGCGCGCTCCCCCTCGAGCGCGGCGCGCACCGCCTCCGCGAGCCCGTCAGCCGTGAACGGCTTCTGCAGGAAGCTCGTCCCGGCGCGGTGGAGACCGCGGCGGATGATCTCGTCGTCGGTGTAGCCCGACATGTAGAGCACCCGGAGCGCCGGACGGGCGGCCAGGAGCTGCTCCACGAGCGCGCGGCCGTTCATCCTGGGCATCACGACGTCGGTGAGCACGAGGTCGAGCGGACCATCGTGCGACGCGACGACGGCGAGCGCGTCGTGCCCGTCGCGCGCCTCGAGCACCGCGTACCCCTGCTCCTCGAGGATGCGCCGCGCCAGCCGGCGCACGGCATCTTCATCCTCCACCAGGAGCACCGTCTCGGTCCCGCGCGGACGCGCCGCGCACGCGGGCGACGACGCGAGCGGCGCGCCCGCCGCCGGCACGCGGGGGAGGTAGATCGTGAACGCGGTGCCTCGACCGGGCGCGCTCGCGACGTCGATGCGCCCCCCCGACTGCTCGACGATGCCGTAGACGGTCGAGAGCCCGAGCCCCGTCCCCTTTCCGGTGGGCTTGGTGGTGAAGAAGGGCTCGAAGATCCGCGCTCGCACCTCGGGGCTCATCCCCTCGCCGGTGTCGGACACGATGAGCGTCACCCACGAGCCGGGGGCGACGTCCGCCGGGCGGTCGTGGTCGTGCTCGGCCAGCTCGAGGTTCCCGGTGGCGATGGTGAGCGCGCCGCCGCCAGGCATGGCGTCGCGCGCGTTCACGGCGAGGTTCACGAGCACCTGCTCGAGCTGCCCGGGGTCGGCGAGCACGGGGCCGAGCTCCCGCGAGAGGCTGGTGCGCACGGCGATGTCCTCGCCGATGAGGCGGCGGAGCATGGGCTCGAGGCCGGCCACGACGGCGTTGAGGTCGAGCACGCGCGGCGCGAGGAGCTGCTTGCGGCTGAAGGCGAGGAGCTGGTGGGTGAGCCCGGACGCGCGCGTGGCGGCGCGGCGGATCTCGTCGATGTCGGCGGTGAGCGGGTGCGCGGCCTCGAGCTGCTCGCGCGCCAGCTCGGCGTTCACGCGGATGACGGTGAGCAGGTTGTTGAAATCGTGCGCGACGCCGCCGGCGAGCTGGCCGATGGCCTCCATCTTCTGCGCCTGGCGGAGCTGTGCCTCGAGCGCCTTGCGCGCGGTGATGTCGCGGAACACGGTCTGCACGGCGGGGCGCCCCTCGTGCACGAACGCCAGCGACTGCACCTCGACCTCCATCACGCTGCCGTCGAATCGCAGCCAGCGCTGCTCCATGACGGAGGTGGCCGACTCCCCGGTCGCGATCGCCTTCATGCGCTCGGCCACGCGCGCGTGCTCGTCGGGGTGGATGAAGTCGAGGCCGACGCGCCCCACGAGCACCTCGGGGCCGGGAGCGCCGACGAGGCGCGCCGCGGCGGGATTCACGTAGAGGATCACCCGGTCGCGGTGGATGATGATGCCGTCGGGAGCGTGCTCCACGAGACGGCGGTACCGCTCCTCGCTCTCGCGCAGCGCCCGCTCGGCGCGCTTCCGCTCGGTGACGTCGATGACCAGGCCGTCGGAGACGACGGTCCCGTCCTCGAGGCGCTGGTCGTGCGCCGCGCACTCGATGAACCGCTCCTCGCCGGAGGCGAGGAGAATGCGCCCCTCCCAGCGGAAGGGGACGAGCTGCGTCGCCGTCAGCATCGCCAGCTCCTGGAAGCGCGGGAAGTCCTCGGGGTGGACGAGGTCGAGCAGCGCAGCGGAGTCGCGCAGCGCGGCCTCGGGCGCGACGCCGAACAGCGTGCGCGCACCCTCGCTCACGAACGTGTACCCCTTGGTGCCGTCGGGGCGGAAGACGTACTGGTAGACCATCCCCGGCGCGTTCGCCGCGATGTGCTGGTAGCGCGCCTCCGCGCTCCGGCGCTCGGCCTCGAGCCGCTCGTCCGCGCGCCGGAGCGCGTCGCGCGCGCTCAGCTCCCGCTCGACGGCCCACGCGGCGTACGCCACCGCCTGCCGCGGCTCGGATGCACCGGGCTCGGTGGTGGCGAGCACGAGCGCGACCGCGCCGAGCATCTCCCCCTCCGGGGCGCGCACCGGCGTGGACGCGGCAACACTCGCCCCCATCGCGCGCTCGGACCAGCGGTGCCCGGGAAGGAGCGGCGCATGCGTCGCGTCGGCGGCGGCGGCGGCGGCGATGGCGTGGAGCACGAACCCATCGCGGTCCACGACGCAGGCGACGTGCGGGACTCGCGCGTACGTCGCGGAGAGCCAATCCAGGTGGGGGCGCGCGACCTCGAGCAGCTCCGCGCTCTCGGCGCGTCGGCGCGCGAGCTCCGCATCGGAGAGCCGATGAGGAGGTGAGACGTCTACCACGACAGACCGTTCCGGTGAATGTCCGAGCACCCGGGGCGGTGACGAGCGCGCGCCTGCCGAGCCGGGGATGGGAGTCCCGCACTCCTCCCGCACCACGAACAACTTAATGGAGCGATGAGCGTCCAGGGGGACGACGAGCCCGGCTCGGCTTCGCAACCGCGAGCTCCCTCGAGCGCGCGCGCCGCCCTCGATCGAGCCCGTATTGCGCCATGCCGGCGTCCGCGCCACCATGGTGCACGAGCGTCACGTCCGCGCCCTCGCCCCGCTACATGAGCTTCAAGCGACGCCTGACGGCGATCATCTTTCGGATCGTTCCCCTTTCGTCCCTCACTCCGAGGTGCCGATGCAGATCGTTCACGTCCACGTGCAGGTGAAGCCCGAGTTCGTGGAAGCCTTCGAGGCCGCCACCCGCGAGAACGCGGCGAACAGCATCCGCGAGCCCGGCGTGGTGCGCTTCGACGTGGTGCGGCAGGAGGACGACCCCACGCGGTTCGTGCTGATGGAGATCTATCGCACGGCGGAGGACCCGGCGCGGCACAAGGCGACCGCGCACTACGCGGCGTGGCGCGACGCGGTGGAGCCGATGATGGCGGAGCCGCGCCGGAGCGTGAAGTACCGCGCGCTCTTCCCGGTGACGGACGGGTGGGAGATGCCGCGGTGAGCTTCGATCTCGCGCTGCCGGCGCGCGTGCTCTTCGGCGAGGGGCGGCTCGCCGAGGTGGGAGCGATCGCGGCGAGCCTCGGCACGCGCGCGCTGGTGGTGGAGGGAGGGAGCGGGCGCGGCGCGCCGCTGCACGAGCTACTGGGCGCGAGCGGCGTGGCGACGACGCGCGTGCGCGTGACGGGGGAGCCGACGACGACGCTCGTGGAGCGCGGCGTGGCGCACGCGCGGAGCGAGGGGTGCGACGTGGTGGTGGCGCTCGGCGGCGGGAGCGTGATCGACGCGGCGAAGGCGATCGCGGCGCTCGTCACCAACCGCGAGCCGATGCGCGAGTATCTGGAGGTGGTGGGGAGGGGAAGGCCGATCACCGAGCGCCCGCTCCCGATGATCGCGATTCCCACCACCGCGGGGACGGGGGCGGAGGTGACGCGGAACGCGGTGCTGATGGTGGAGGAGGAGCGGGTGAAGGTGAGCCTGCGCAGCCCGCTGATGCTCCCCGCGGTAGCGCTGATCGATCCCGTGCTGACGTACACCATGCCGCCGGCGGTCACCGCGAGCACGGGGCTCGACGCGTTGGCGCAGTGCATCGAGCCGTTCGTGACGCCGCGCGCGAACCCGATCACCGACGCCGTGGCGCGCGAGGGGATCCGTCGCGCGGCGGGGGCGCTGCGGCGCGCGTACCACGACGGCGGGGACGTGGATGCGCGGCGCGACATGGCGGTGGCGAGTCTGTGCGGGGGGCTCGCGCTCGCGAACGCGAAGCTCGGCGCGGTGCACGGCTTCGCCGCGCCGCTCGGCGGGATGTTTCCCATCCCGCACGGCACCGCGTGCGCGCGGCTGCTCCCGCCGGTGGTGGAGGTGAACGTGCGCGCGCTGCGGGCGCGGGCGAGCGCGTCGCCGGCGCTGGAGCGCTACGAGGAGGTGGCGCGGCTGCTCACGGGGAGAGGGGACGCGCGGGCGGAGGACGGGGCGGCGTGGCTGCGGGCGCTGGTGGAGGAGCTGGAGGTGCCGGCGCTCTCGGTGTACGGGGTCGGCGCGGGGGACATTCCCCGCGTGGTGGAGAAGGCGCGGAAGGCGAGCAGCATGCAGGGGAATCCGATCGAGCTGACGGAGGGGGAGTTGGGGGAGGTACTCGCAAGCGGGGTATAGCTGAGCCCGTTGGGGAGGGGTAGAATGTGTGCATCCCTTTCCCTCCCGGCTTCATGCGAGGCAAGCTCATTCTTGCCCTGACGAGCGCTGGCCTGCTCTTCTCCGGCTGTGGCGACGCGATGGCGCCGTACGGCATCGTCGGTCGCTACACCTACTCCGGGTTCATCCCCTCGGAGCAAGCCTACGATGGGACGCCCCCGCAGCCGCCGCTCCCGGGCGTCCAGTACATGCTGGACTCGCTAGCCGACACGGTCGTGCTGTCCCTCGGCGGTGCGTACCGGGAAAACGGAGTGGTGGCGGCGCACAGCATCGCCGGGCCCGAACTCATCACGCCCTTCCAGGCACATGGGACGTACGTGGTGCACGGGTCGTCGATCACGCTCACACCGGTCGACAGTCTCAACGTCAGTGGAGGCACTGGAGTGGTGGGCGGCGATAGCCTGACCGTGTCCCGCTATCCGGGCGCCTGGGTGTTCTCGAAGCAATGATGAAAGCGATCCGTCGTCGTTGGACGGTCGCGCGCCTGGTCATGCGGAGCGGGTAGGACCTGGTGGCTGGACCACCATGAAACGCGTGTGGCGTGTGGGGAACTGACGGGAAGAGGAGATGGGTAGAGCGCGAGTAGGGCGGGATGTAGAGAGAGTCCACCTACCGCCGAGCCCACACGCGCCGTACCTCCCTCCTCTCCCCGTCAGTTCCCCACACGCCACACGCGTTCCACGGTTTTCTATCGACCAGGTCCCACCCACTAAGGATGTCTCCTTCCTGAGTTGTCCAACCCGAGGCCCCCCCTCTCTCCGGGGCCCTCGCGTCCTGCTCCGATCCTCCGCTCATCCCTGGAGCCCCGTGTGACCCCACTCGTCCCCGCGCGCGTGGTCGAGCTCCCCGAGCCGTCCCCCGACTTCAGCGATCCCCGCTGGGTCGAGCGCATCCGCGCGGGGGACGCCGAGGCGTTCGAGCGGGTGTTCCGCGCGTTCCACCCCACGCTCACGGCGTGGATCGCGCGGCGACTCGGCTCGCGGGCGGTGGCCGAGGACATCGTCCAGGATCTCTTCCTCACGCTCTGGCGCGGTCGCGAATCGCTCGAGGTGCACCGGTCGCTCCCGCACTACCTCTACGTGGCGGCGCGCAACCGCGCGATGAACCACGTGAAGCACGAGCGGGTGCGGGAGCAGTGGCGCGAGAAGCAGTCGCGCAACGAGCCGCCCACGAGCGATGACGGAGACGCCGAGCTCGCGCTCGCCGAGCTGACGGCCGCGCTGCGCGAAGCCATCGAGCGGCTCCCGCCGCGCTCGAGGGCGGTCTTCCTCATGAGCCGGCAGCAGGGGAAGACGTACGCGGAGATCGCCGCCGCGCTCGGGATCGCGCGGAAGACCGTGGACGCGCAGATGGGGCGCGCGCTCCGGCTGATCCGCTCGCACGTGAAGGATCTTCTCCCCTGACCTCGGGCGCCGGTGGCGTCGACCGACGCGATCACCGGCACCACTAAGGATGTCCCCCCACTTCGCTGTCCATCACGTGCACGGTCGCACCCGCCGCTCGCCGCGGCGATGCACCGACCGGCACGGGCGCCGCGATCGCGCGCGCCCGGTACGTACGACCACGAACGGTGACCGATGAGCGACGAGCAGATCGACTGGTCGCGGTTGGCGAGATGGCTCGCCGGCGAGAGCAGCGCCGCCGAGGCGGCGGAGGTGCGGCGCTGGCTCGACGAGGATCCCGCGCGCGCGGCGCACGTGCGGGCGCTGGGCGACGTGTGGGAGCAGGCGGCGCTCATCCCCACGCCGGACGATGTCTCGGCGGCGTGGAGCAGGACCGCCTCGATGCTCGGGCTCCCCGCCGCGCCGCGACTCGTGCCAGCCGACCCGGAGCACGCAGTCGCGAGCGCGCACTCCGAGCGTGCGCGCCGGTCGGTGTTCGCGCCCACGACGGCGGTGCCGCGGCGCCGCGGCCGGATCGCCGGATACGCCGCCGCCGCGGCGGTGGTGGCGGCGGTGGGGATCGGTGCGGCGCTCCTGACGCACTGGCCGCCGGCCAACGACGCGCGGAGCACCGTGGCCAGCGCCACCACGTGGCAGGAGTACCGTACCGTGCGCGGCCAGCGCGCGGCGATCACGCTGCTCGACGGCACGCGCGTGCAGCTCGGGCCGGCGAGCCGCCTGCGCGTGGCGGGGGGCGCCACGCCGGCGCGCCCCGGGGGGGGCGGGGGGGGGGGGGGGTTGGACGGGGTGGACGATGGC
>CAMLEQ010000226.1 GCA_946479015.1 uncultured Gemmatimonadota bacterium
GCTGCTCTCCGACACGCCGCGCCTCCCCGGCGTGGATGGGCGCAAGGCGAGCAAGTCGCTCGGCAACGCGATCCCGCTCGCCGCCACGCCTGACGAGATCCGCGCGCTGGTCCGGGCCATGTACACCGATCCCGGGCACGTGCGCGCCGCCGATCCCGGACGCGTGGAAGGGAACGTGGTCTTCGCGTACCTGGAGGCGTTCGACCCGGATCGCGATGCGGTGCGGGAGCTCGAGGCGCGCTACCGGCGCGGCGGCCTCGGCGACGTGGCGCTCAAGCGCCGGCTCGAGGAGGTGCTCCAGTCGCTCATCGCGCCCATCCGCGAGCGGCGAGCGGCGCTCGCGGCCGATCCCGGCGCCGCGGTGGCGATCGTCCGCCGCGGCACCGAGCGCGCCCGCGAGATCGCGGCCTCGGTGTTGGCCGACGTGCGCGAGGTGTTCGCGCTCGGCGCCCCGTGACGAGGGAACGCGACGGCGGTCAGCGCGCGTAATACTCGATGACCTCTGCCTCGTCCACCGCGAACGGCACGTCGCCGCGCGTCGGCGTACCGATCACGCGCGCCACCATGCGATCGCCCGGGTCGCGGGCGAGGTAGCTCGGCATCGTCACCGTGGGCCCGCGCTCCACCTGCTCCACCACCGATGGCCGCTCGCGCGCCCGCGGGGGGAGCGTGATCGTGTCCCCCACCTCCACCTGGTACGACGCGCGATTCACGCGCCGCTCGTTCACGCGCACGTTCCCGTGCGACACGAGCTGTCGCGCGGCGGGGATCGTGGGAGCGAAGCCGAGCCGCCAGACGACGTTATCGAGCCGCCGCTCGAGCAGCGCCAGCAGCGCTTCGCCGGTCACCCCCGGCTGGCGGAGTGCCCTCCCCAGATAGCGGCGGAGCTGCGTCTCGGTGATGCCGTACTGGTAGCGCAGCTTCTGCTTCTCCTCGAGCTGCTTGCGGTACTCGCTCTTCCGCCGCCGCGCACTCGTCGCACCGTGCTGCCCCGGAGGGGTGGGACGCTTGGACGCGTCCTTTCGCGTGAGCCCCGGCAGCTCCACGCCGAGGCGCCTTGTGACTTTGAGACGTGGACCACGCTTGGGCATCGCCGTTGCTCCCCTGAATGTCGCGCTGTCGAGTGGTGTGCCGGTCGCGCCGAAACGGCGCCGGCCCCCATCGCCTCCGTGCCGGCCGGCGTACGATCGCGATTCGCGCGCCGGCGCGAGCGCGTCAGCCCTCCGCCCTCGGCTCGCGCAGCTGCGCGGTGGCCGGGAGGCGGGAGCCGCTGGGCGCGGTTCGCGCCTCGTGCACCAGCATCGGCACGGCGGCCGCGCGCAGCACCTTGTCGGTGACGCTGCCCAGCAGCAGCCGGGTCGCGCCACGCCAGCCATGCGTCTCCATGGCGATCAGATCCGCTTCCGTGTCGTCCGCGCACTCGAGGATCGCACGCGCCGGCTGCGAGTGCCGCACGATCCGGATCTCCACCGCGACGCCGCGCGCGCGCACGCGCTGGGCGACGGCGCCGAGACGCTCCTTCGCCCACGCCGTCATCTCCACCTCGTCCGGGTACACCACGCTGGCAGGATCGGCAATGTACAGGATGGGGGTGATGACGTGGAGGAGCACGAACCGCACGCCGGGCTCCGCGGCCACCGCCATGGCGTGCTCCACCGCTTCCTCCCCCTCGGTGGATCCGTCCAACGGCACCAGCACCCGCCGGAACGGCGGCGCCGCCTGCGCGCGCGAGCTCGACTCCAGCGGCTTGATGAGGAGCACGGGGGCGCTCGAGCTCCGGGCCAGATCGCTCGCGACGCTGCCGAGCCACAGGCGACTGAGCCCGCCGCGGCCGTGCGTGGTCATCACCACCAGCTCCGCGCGGCGTGCCGCGATGTGCTGGAGGAGCGCCAGCCCCACCTCCCCCTCCAGCAGGGTGGTGGTCACGGCGACGCCCGCGCGACGGCGCATCCACTCGGCGAGGGCGTCGAGGTACGCCTTGCGATCCCGCTTCAGCTCCGTGTCGAGCGCGGCATCGAACGCCGGCGCTCCCTGCACGCGCCAGGGCGGGATCGCCTCGTACACGTGCACCAGCTCGATGTCCGCCCGGTCGCGCGCCGCCGTGCGAAGCGCCATGGGGATCGCCTGCTCGCCATGGCCCGAGCCATCGAGCGGTACCAGGACGAGCTTCGGCATGGCGACTCCCCCTCGTTCATCGGTCCGCGCGACCGCCCGCGTGTCGCGCCGCTCGGGGCGCATCGGCCGGTCGACTCGGCTCCACGTCCTCCGAATCGCCGCGCCGGAGCGCTCACAAGCGCAGATGCCGCGCCAGCGCCTCGAGGCTCGCCAGATCGTGCGCGGGCGCGAACACGTCCACGTGCGGCAGCGCCGCCTGCATGCCGCGCGTCAGCGGCTGGTAGCTCGGACTTCCGAGCAGCGGGTTGAGCCATATCACGCGGCCGGCGCGCCGGTGGATCGCGCGCAGCGCCGCGCCCAGCACCTCGGGATCGCCGGTGTCCCAGCCATCGCTCAGCACGATCACCACCGTACGCCGGTCCAGCAGCCGCGGCCAGCCATCGAGGAACGACGCCAGACTCTCCCCGATCTTCGTCCCCGCGGACCATCCTCCCCATCGCTCCGCCGGCAGCCGCGCGAGCGCGTCGAGCGCGTCGCGGTAGCGCTCGCGCGCGAGCGAGTCGGTGATGCGCGCGAGCCGCGTGCTGAACGCGAAGGTCTCCACCCGCGCGAACGCGTGCTGGAGGGCGAACAGGAACTGGAGCAGGAAGCGGCTGTACAGGTCCATGGAGCCGGATACATCGCACAGCACCACGAGCTTCGTGCGGCGGAGCTTGCGCGTGCGAAACGGCAGCTCCACAGGGTGGCCGCCGGTCCGGAGCGACAGACGCACGATGCGCCGCGCATCGACGCGGGTGCCGCGCCGCACGCGCTTCCACCGGCGGCTCGGCCGCGCGCGCAATCGCCGCGCGATGCGCCGCGCCGCCCGCTCGATGGCGCCGAGCTCCTCGGCGCCGTACGCGGCGAAGTCCCTGCGGTCGAGCGCATCGTGCGGGCTCGGGGCGGCGATGGGGATGGTCTCGTCGTTCTCCGCACGCTCCGCCGCGACGGACGCCCACCGCGTGAGAGCGGTGGACGCGGGCGCCGCGCGCGGCGGACCGGCCGGGGGGCGCGTCTCGGCCGCGCGGTGCTCCCCCGCGCGACGATCGCGCGGCGCGGAGCGGGCGCGCGCCGTGCTCCACCACTCGTCGAACAGCTCGTCGAAGATCGGGAGGTCCTCGCGGCGCGATGCGAGCAGCGCGCGCAGCGCGAGATGGACCTCGTCCCGGTCACCGAGGTCCACTTCGGCGAGCGCGCGCAGCGCATCGACCGCGTGGGCCGGGGTGGCGGCGACGCCGCGCCGGCGCAGCGCCCGGCAGAAGCGCGTGGTGAGCTCCGCGAGACCGCGCGCGTCCCGCGCCGGCGCGTCGTCGCTCACGCACTCCCCTCCGGCGCCGGCCGGCTTCGCTCGTAGCTGGCCTTGCAGTGCGGGCAGCAGAAGTACAGCGTCTCCCCGCCCACCACGAGCGTGTGGCGCGCGCCGGCGGGGTCCACCGGCATCCCGCACACCGGGTCCACGGGGAGCGGTGCCGCCGCCGGCGCGCGCTCGCGCCGTGACGCCGCGTCGGCGCCCCGCGGCGCGTGCCGCAACGCGATGATCTCCGCCATGATGGCCGTCGCGATCTCGGCCGCGCTCGACCCGCCCAGGTCGAGTCCCGCGGGAAACTTCACGCGCGCCAGCCGCTCCGCCGGCACGCCGCTGGCGCGCGCGTAATCCACGAGCCAGCGCCCCTTCTTGCGGCTCGCCACCAGGCCCACGTACGCCGCCTCGCTCGCCGCGGCCGCGGCGAGCGCCTCCTCGTCCCCCGCGCCCATGGTGGCCACCACCACCCACGTGGATGCCCCGGCGCCGGCGAGCGCGGCCGGCGCATCGGGCGCCACGCGCACCGTCGCCGCGAACGCCTCGGCCGCATCCGCGGCGCCCCCCGACGGCGCCACCACCACCTCGAACCCCAGCTCCTCGGCGAGGCGCGCGAGCGACTGCGCCACCGGCGTGTGGCCGAGCACCACCAGCCGCGGCGCGGCGAGCACCGGCTCGAGGTAGATCTCCACGCCCCCTTCCCCCTGGCACGTCATCGGGTATTCGCGCACGTCGCCGTGTCGCGACGGCGCGCTCGCGCCCGCGTTCATCCGGAGCAGGCGCGGGCGGCCGTCGCCCAGCGCCTCGGCGGCCTCCCGCACCACCACGGGGCGCACGCAGCCGCCGCCCACCCACCCGTCCACCGCGCCGTCCGCGTGCACGATCGCTTTCGCGCCGGCGCGCACGGACTGCGGCGGCCAGCTCGCGACCACCGTCGCGAGCACGAACGGCGTCCCGGAGGCGCGGAGGCGCGAGGCGGTGGCGTAGATGTCGGTGCTCATGCGCGTCGGGCCGCCGCTATTCCGTCACGCCCTTCTCGCGCAGGATGCGCCACACCTTGAACGGCGTGATCGGGATGTCGATGTGCCGCACGCCGAGATGCCAGAGCGCGTCCACCACCGCGTTCGCGATCGCGGGAGGCGCGCCGACGGTCGCGCTCTCGCCGACTCCCTTCGCGCCGAGCGGATGGTGCGGGCTCGGCGTCACCGTCTTGTCCAGCTCCCAGCTCGGCGTCTCCATCGCCGTGGGGAGCAGGTAGTCCATGAAGCTCCCGCCCTGGATGTTGCCGCTCTCGTCGTACTGGATCTCCTCGAACAGCGCCGGCGCGAGCCCCTGCGTGAGGCCGCCGTGGATCTGCCCGTCCACGATCATCGGATTGATGATGTTGCCGCAGTCGTCCACGGCGACGAAGCGGCGTACTTTCACCTCCCCCGTCCCCTTGTCGATGTCCACGACGCAGATGTAGCTGCCGAAGGGGAAGGTGAGGTTCGGCGGGTCGTAGTAGTCCACCGCTTCGAGCCCCGCCTCGACGCCGGGGGGATGGTTCGTGTAGGCGGCGAACGCGATCTCCTGGATGGTCTTCGCGCGTTCGGGGGAGCCGCGCACGAAGAAGCGTCCCGGCTCCCACTCGAGATCGTCCTCGCTCGCCTCCAGCAGGTAGGCGGCGATGGTGCGCGCCTTGTCGCGGATCTTGCGCGCCGCCATCGCCGCCGCGGCGCCGGCCACCGGCGTGGAGCGGCTGGCGTACGTGCCGAGCCCGTACGGCGCGGTATCGGTGTCCCCTTCCTCCACCTGCACGTGCGCCGCGGGAATCCCGAGCTCCTCGGCCACGATCTGCGCGTACGTGGTCTCGTGCCCCTGCCCCTGCGACTTGGTGCCGAAGCGCGCGATCGCCTTGCCGGTGGGGTGGATGCGGATCTCCGCGGAGTCGAACATCTTCAGGCCGAGGATGTCGAAGGTGTGCGACGGCCCGGCGCCGACGATCTCGGTGAAGCTCGAGATGCCGATCCCCATCAGCTCGCCGCGCGCGCGGCGCTCGGCCTGCTCGCGGCGCAGCTCCTGGTAGCCGATCTTCCGCATCGCCAGCTCGAGCGCGCCCCGGTAGTTGCCGCTGTCGTACGTCCAGCCGGTGGCCGAGCGATACGGAAACTGCTCCGGGCGGATGAAGTTCTTGAGGCGGAACTCCGCCGGGTCCATGCGCAGCTCGTGCGCCGCGATGTCCGCCATCCGCTCGATCGCGTGCACCGCCTCGGTGACGCGGAAGGAGCAGCGGTACGCGACGCCGCCCGGCGGCTTGTTCGTGTAGGCCGCGTCCACCGCCACGTGCGCGGCCGGCACGTCGTACGAGCCCGTGACGATGCTGTACAGCCCCGCGGGGAACTTCGACGGGTTCGCCGCGGCGTCCGCGCAGCCGTGGTCGGCGAGCGTCTTCACGCGCAGCCCGGTGATCGTGCCATCGCGCTTCAGCGCGAGCTCGGCGTCGATGTGATAGTCGCGCGCGAAGGAATCGGCCTGGAGATTCTCCATCCGGTCCTCGATCCACTTCACCGGCTTGCCGGTGAGGAACGTGACCGCGATGGCGATGACGTACCCGGGATACACCGGCACCTTCCCGCCGAAGCCGCCGCCGATGTCGGGGGAGATGATGCGGATGCGCTCCTCGGAGAGCCCCACGTGCCCGGCCACGAGCGCCACCACCGTGCGCACGGCGTGCGGCGCCTGCGTGGTCATCCAGACGGTGAGCTTCTCGTTCGCCCGGTCCCAGCTCGCGACGCACCCGCAGGTCTCGATGGACGCCACGTGGATGCGCGGGATGTACAGGTGCTGCGACACCGTCAGCTCCGCCTCGGCGAACGCGCGCGCCGCCGCTTCCGCGTCCCCCGCCTCCCAGTGCCAGATGTGGTTCGTGTCGCGGCGGTCGGGACGCACGAGCGGCGCCCCCTGCTCGAGCGCGCGGTACGGGTTCACCACCGGCTCGAGCGGCTCGTAGTCCACGTCCACCGCAGCGGCGCCATCGGCGGCGGCGTAGCGGCTGGTGGCGATCACCGCGGCCACCTCCT
>CAMLEQ010000227.1 GCA_946479015.1 uncultured Gemmatimonadota bacterium
GCCGGCCGTACCCGGCCGCCACCTGACCGCGGGACTTCGGTCTGGGTGGCATGCGCTTAGATGTAATCGCGGGGCTCGCGCGCGCGCCCCGCGATTCCTTTTTCATCCCCACAGGGTCCCACACGGTCACGGCATGCGCACACGGCAGCAGGACATCGCCTTCACTCTCCTCCGCATCATCGCGGCGTTCCTCATGATGCAGCACGGCGCGCAGAAGCTGTTCGGCGCGCTCGGCGGGATGGGCCCCGCACACGGCGGCGTCCCCCTCGTGTCGCTGATGGGGCTCGCGGGCGTGATCGAGACGTTCGTCGCGCTGCTCGTGCTGGTGGGGCTCTTCACCCGCCCCGCCGCGCTGCTGCTCTCCGGCGAGATGGCGGTGGCCTACTTCAAGGCGCACGCGCCGCACGGCTTCTGGCCGCTCCTCAATCACGGCGACCTGCCCGTGCTCTTCTGCTTCGTATGGCTGCTGGTCGCCACCATCGGCGGCGGCCCGTTCAGCCTCGATGCGCTCCTCTTCCGGCGCCGCATCCCCGCCCGCGAGGCCCACGCGTCCTGAGCGCCGCGCCGGGGGCGGCGCGTCGCCCCCGGAAATTGTTGCCGGGGGTCGCCCGTGGACGTCCTTGGGGTGATGGCCACCATCCTCCACGTGGACGACGAGCCCGACGTCGGGCTGATCCTCGAAGACACCATCCGGCGCGCCGGACACCGCCCCATCGCCGCCACGAACGCAACCGAGGCGATGCGGGCGCTGTCGCGCGGCGCGATCGACCTCGTCGTGTCCGACGATCGGATCCCGGGAATCGGCGCGGTCGAGTTCCTCGAGCTGCTGCGTGGCGAAGGGTACGACACGCCTTTCATCATGATGACCGGCTGGGCGACCGTCGAGCAGGCCGTGGCGGCGATCAAGGCAGGCGCGGTGGACTTCATCACGAAGCCCATCCGGCCGGCGCAGCTCGAGGTGGCAGTGGAGCACGCACTGGAGCTGGCGCGCCTCCGCCGAGAGAACGACGCGCTCCGCCGCGAGGTGACGGAGGTGCGGCACGAGCGCCGGATCATCGGCGACAGCCCGGCCATCCGGCGCGCGCTCCAGGGCGCGGCCACGGTGGCCCCCACGAGCGCCACCGTGCTGCTCCATGGGGAGAGCGGAACGGGGAAGGAGCTCTTCGCGCGCGCGATCCACGAGCTCGGCGACCGGCGCGACCGGCCGCTCATCATGGTGAACTGCGCGGCGCTGCCGGACGGGCTGGTGGAGTGCGCGCTCTTCGGCCAGGAGAAGGGCGCGCTCGCCGGCGCGACGCAGCGGGTGGAGGGAGCGCTCGAGCGCGCGCACGGCGGCACGCTCCTGCTCGATGACATCGCCGAGCTGCGCCTCGAGCTTCAGGGGAAGCTCCTCCGCCTGCTCCAGGAGCAGGAGTTCGAGCGCGTGGGCGGCACCGTTCCGGTTCGCGCGGACGTGCGCGTGCTGGCCACGACCAACCGCGACCTGGCGGCGGAGGTGGCGGCGGGTCGCTTCCGGCGGGATCTCTTCGTCCTCCTGAGCGCCGTCTCCCTGCGCATCCCGCCGCTGCGCGAGCGGCCGGAGGACATCCCGCTGCTCGCCCACCGGTTCGCCATGCGCGCCGCCGCCGACGCGGGGAAGACGCTCGGCGCGATCGCGCCGGACGCGATCGCGCTGCTCCAGCGCCACGATTGGCCGGGGAACGTGCGCGAGCTGCGACGCGCGGTGGAGCGCGCGGTGATCCTCGAGGACGCATCGGTGCTCGGGAGCCAGGCGTTCGTGCGCCAGTGGCCGGCCCTCGCCTCCGCCGCCACGCTCCCGCCGCGGTCACCGGCCGCCGGCGCGGCGCACGCCGGAGAGATCGTCCTGCGCTCGCTGGACGTCGCCGAGGCCGAAGCGGTGCTCATCCAGCACGCGCTGGCGGCCACCGGCAACAACCGCACGCGCGCGGCGGCGCTCCTCGGCATCAGCGTGCGCACGCTGCGCAACAAGCTGAACGGCCAGCGCCAGGAGCCGAGCGTCGCCTGACGAGTCGCGGGGCGCGCCGCGCGACGGCCCGCCCCGCCGACTCAGAACACGAGCCAGAGCAGCAGATACGCGGTGTCGTTGTCCGACGCGCGGCGGCCGAAGCCGTCGTACGACGAGGATGCGCCGTCGAACTTTCCGTAGTGCACGTACTGGAACGCGAGCCGCGCGTTCTGCCACGGGTTGAAATCGAGCTCGCCGAGCACGCCGTGGCTGTCCGGCTTCCCCGTCCGGCTGCCGCTCACCGGGGCCGGCGCGTACAGGAGCGTGTCGGCGGTGCCGGTGGTGGAGAAGTAGCCGGCGCCCAGTCCGTAGCGCGTGGTCGGCACCCACGACGCGTTCACGCGGAACGTCTCGAGCGTGTGCCGCCCGCTCTCCGCGGCCGGTGGGTCGGCGGCCTGGAACGCGTCGAGCGTCTGCCGCTCGTGGATCCAGGTGGTGCGCCCGATGATCGCGCCGCCGCCGCCGAAGCGGTGCTCGTACTGCGCGTCCACCGCCACATCGGTGAAGCGGTTCGTGGGCCCGCTCACCCCCTGCGGGTACAGGCGGGCGGAGAGCCCGTACGTTCCCACCATCACGTACTCCGCGCCGAACCCGCGCTCGAGCGCCACGCGCCAGTACGGGATCGCGCCGCGATTCGCGCCCTGCGCCGTGGAGTCCAGTGGCTGCGCCGTCCCCTGCGGCGCCGCGCGGTACGCGGCCACGTGCGCGTACACGAGGTCGTTCCAGAGCGCGTACGCGCCCACGCCGAGCACCTGCTGCGCCAGGCCGCCGTCGATGAGCGTGCTCGCCACGGGGGACGGCGCCGCATCCGATGCCGCGAACGGGAATCCCCACGCCGGCGTGGTGTTCCACGGATCCTCGACCGATGGGCTGTTGTTCACCGTGACGCCGTACAGCAGCGTGCGCGAGGCCATCGTGGAGCGCGCCGCGAAGCGGATGTCGGCGTTGTCCATCCCGAAGCTGCCATCGGCGCCGGAGTACGTGAACTGGAGGAAGGTGCCGATCTTCGGGGTCAGCGCGCCGCCGAGGAACAGGCTGAGCTGCTGCGGGAGCGCGGTGGCATCGTTCTGGGCGCCGGGCGTGGCGCTTCGGACATGCGTGTACGATGCCTGGAGCATGGCCGAGAGCGGCGGGATGGAGAGCAGCTTCAGCGTCTGCCGCCGCGCGGTGGTGTCGCGCGCGTCGATGGTGGGGACGCTGGACAGCGTGTAGCCGCCGAGCTTGAACATCCGGCCGAACGGGGTGAGCTGCAGAAACTGGTAGTGGCAGGCTCGGCACGCCAGCCCGGTCTGTCGGGAGAAGCTCGGGATGCGGCGCTCGGCGAGCGCGGTCGCCAGCGCGCGCGGGAGCACCACGCGGCTCGCGGGGAGTCCCGCGAGCCCGGCCTCCGCGCGCGACGCGCGAGCGGGCGTCGCCAGCGCCGGCCGGGGGGCGCAGAGCGCCGCGACGAGCATCGCGGCGATCGGGAGCGCAGCACGCTCATGGGGACGGTCCATGCGACACCTCCCATCGGTGGAGGTCAGGGCTTTGCCTTCCCGTGGCTCACGGCCCAGACGTACGCCGCCACATCGGTGGCTTCTTCATCGCTGATCCCGCCCGGGTGCGACACCATCAGCGTGCCGGGGACGCCGTGCGTGATCACGCGCAGGATCTCGGGGAACGTGCCGTCCTTCGCATCCTTCCACGCGTGCTCGCGGAGCGTCGGCGCGACCGGTCCGCCCTCCAGATGCTCTCCGTGGCACGTCGTGCAGGTGCCGGCGCCGTGGAAGATCGCGCGCCCCTCGTCGATCTCCTTCGTGGTGACGGCGGCGGAATCCGATCGCCCTCCGGCCGCCGTGTTCTGTTGCGCGCGCCGGCCGGGATGGCCGAACGCCGCCGGCGCGTGCAGGGACGCGAGCGCCGCGAGCGCCGCGATGCCGGTGATGAGGGGAGTGATGCGCATGGCGTCCTCGTCCGCGGAGGGTGGATTCGCGGGCCGATGCACGCCGCGCGATGGGAATACGTTGAGCGCGGGACCACGCGGGAGAAGAAGGATTTGCAGGACGCTCGGTCAGGGCCACCCGCACGACGCGGCGCGGCGCCCTGACGTCCAGCGTGCGCGGCCGTTAGCTTGACCGTCGGTTCCCGCTCGGCCGCGTCGCCGCGCGTCCGCGTCTCCACACACCATCGCCATCCGCATGACCCATCGCTTCGCCCTTCGCGCCACGCTCGCGCGAGTCGTCGTCGCGCTCGTGCTCGCCGCGCCAGCGCTCGCCGCCCAGCGCGCCTCGTCCACCGCCGATGTGGACCGGCTGATCGATGCCGCCGTCCGCGACAGCGCCGGCTATCGCCGCCTCGCGGAGATGGTGGACACCTTCGGGAACCGGCCGAGCGGGTCGAGCCGGCTCGAGCACGCCATCGACTGGATCGTGGCCGAGATGAAGAAGGATGGCCTGGAGAACGTGCACACCGAGCCGGTGATGGTGCCGCACTGGGAGCGCGGCGCGGAGTCGGCCACGCTCCTCTCGCCGCGGCGCGCGCGGATCGCCATGCTCGGGCTCGGCCGCAGCGTGGGGACACCGGAGGGCGGGATCACCGCCCCCGTGCTCGTGGTGCGCGACTTCGCCGACCTGCGCGCGCACGCGCGCGAGGCACGCGGCAAGATCGTGCTCTTCGACTACCCGTTCCGGCAGGATCTTCCGCCGTTCCAGGCGTACGACGACGCCGTGCGCTACCGCGCCGTGGGCGCCGATTCCGCCGCGGCGGTGGGGGCCGTCGCGATGCTGCTCCGCTCCGTGGCGTCGTACTCCATGCAGACGCCGCACACCGGGAGCATGATCTACCAGGACAGCACGCGGCGCATCCCCGCGGCGGCGGTGAGCGTGGAGGCGGCGGAGATGCTGCACCGCATGCAGGATCGCGGGGACAGCATCGTGGTCCACCTCGAGATGGGGGCGCGCACGCTCCCCCCCGCGCCATCACGCAACGTCGTGGCCGAGCTGCGCGGGAGCGAGCATCCGGAGCAGGTGGTGGTGCTCGGCGGCCACATCGACTCGTGGGACGTGGGACAGGGCGCCATGGACGACGGCGGCGGGAGCGTCGCGGCGTGGGAAGCGGTGCGGCTGATGAAGACGCTCGGCATCCGCCCCCGCCGCACCATCCGCGTGGTGCTGTGGACGAACGAGGAGAGCGGAACCGCCGGCGGGCGCGCCTACCGTGACGCGCATCGCGCCGAGCTGGCGAATCACGTGCTGGCGCTGGAGAGCGACAACGGCGTGTTCACGCCGCGCGGAATTCGCGTGACCGGCTCGGACCACGCCGTGGAGACGCTCCGCCGCATCGCCGCGCCGCTGGCGCGGATCGGCGCGGGGAACGTGGTGGCGGGCGATCCCGAGGCGGACGTGTCCCCGATCGTGGCGCTCGGCGTCCCCGGCGCGGCGCTCGACATCGATGGCTCGCGCTACTTCTGGTACCACCACAGCGAGGCCGACACCATCGACAAGCTCGACGCGCACGAGATGGCGCTCTGCGTCGCCACCATGGGCGCAATCGCGCTCGGCGCGGCGGAGCTGGAAGGGCAGATCCGCTAGGGGATGGGACCTGGTTGCTAGACCACCATGGAACGCGTGTGGCGTGTAGAAGGCGGTCGTAGGCGAGAGGGGCGAGGTAGAGCGCGTGTAGGGCGGGATGTAGAGAGAGTCCACCTACACACGAACCCACACGCGCAGTACCTACCTCCTCTTCCCGTCAGTTCCCCACACGCGACACGCGTCCTTTGGTGGTCTACCCACCAAGTCCTACCCCCTACGAATATCCTTGCCCCCTGGACCATTCGTTTGCTAACTTGCCGCCTCGACCTCCACCCAGAGACCGCATGCCCACGCCTCCCAAGAAGCTCCGCAAGAAGTACACGAACAACGACCACCCGCTCGTCGTCCTGCGGTTCGAGGACGGGCACGAGATTCAGGTGAAGAAGGGAACGGGGAAGTCCTTCGACGCGTACGAGGGGGAGACGATCAAGGTGCTCGCCATCTACGATCCGACGTCGGGGGAGCGCGAGCTGGTGGAGAGCAGGAAGGCCGGCGACTTCGAGAATGCCTGAGCGCCGCGCGCGTGCGCGGCGCTCGCGCTGGGCGGCGCTCGCGCTGCTCGCCGCGCTCCCCGCCTGCGCCCGCGGCCAGGGCGTCCCGCCGCTCGCTCCCGTCCGGGCCGACACCACCGCACTCCGCCACACGCTCGACTCCCTCGCCGCCGCCCACCACGGTGTGGTGGGCTACAGCATCATCGACCTCGACACCGGCGAGCGGCTCTCCCTCCGCGGGGACGAGACCTTCCCCACCGCGAGCCTCATCAAGGTCCCGATCCTCGTCACCCTCTACGACCTCGTGGAGAAGGGGGAGATCTCCCTCGACGACCCGCTCACCGTCCTGCACGTGG
>CAMLEQ010000228.1 GCA_946479015.1 uncultured Gemmatimonadota bacterium
CATCGCGATCACGTTGTGCTGGATGAGCCGGTCCATCCCCGCGATGCCGATGGCGGAGAGGAGCCCGCCGATCGTGGTCGGGATCAGGCAGACGAGCAGGGCGATGAGGACGGGCACCGATGGCGCCGCGCCGCTGTACCGCGCGAAGGACGCGAGCGTCGCCACGGCGAGGAGAAAGATGATCGTGAGCCCCGAGAGGAGAATCGTGAGCGCGATCTCGTTCGGCGTCTTCCGCCGCTGCGCGCCTTCCACGAGCGCGATCATCCGGTCGATGAAGGTCTCCCCCGGGTTGGCGGTGATGCGGATCACGAGCCAGTCGGAGAGCACGCGCGTCCCGCCGGTGACCGCCGAGCGGTCGCCGCCGGACTCGCGGATCACGGGCGCGGACTCGCCGGTGATCGCCGACTCGTCCACGGACGCCACCCCCTCGACGACCTCGCCGTCGCCAGGGATGACGTCGCCCGCGCCGCAGAGCACGAAGTCTCCCCGCCGGAGCGCCGGCGCCGGCACCGGCTCCCCGGAGAGATGGTCCGTCGGGTCCTCGAGGCGCTTCGCCATCGTGTGCGTGCGCGTGGCGCGCAGGCTGTCCGCCTGCGCCTTGCCGCGCCCCTCGGCCATCGCCTCGGCGACGTTGGCGAAGTACACCGTGAACCAGAGCCAGAGCGCGAGCTGGAGCGTGAAGCCGACGCTCCCCTGGCGCGTGATGATGTCGCGCGCGAGCGCCAGCGTGGTGAGCGCGCTGCCCACGAGCACCACGAACATCACCGGGTTCCGCACCATGTGGCGCGGATGGAGCTTCCCGAACGCGTCGCGCAGGGCGCGCCGGACGATCGGTGGATCGAACAGCGGACGCTGGGTGAGGGCCATGTCAGAAGAGCCTCCCCGCCTGCATGAGGAAGTGCTCGACGATCGGGCCCAGCGCGAGCGCCGGGAAGAACGTGAGGGCGCCCACGATGACGATCACCGCCACGAGGAGCGCGACGAAGATCGGTGTGTTCACGGGGAAGGTGCCCGCGGACTCGGCGACGGTCCTCTTCTCGGAGAGAAAGCCCGCGAGCGCCAGCATCGGCACCATCATCGCGAAGCGCCCGATGAGCGTGTTCAGGCCGAGGAGCGTGTTGTAGTAGTACGTCGAGCCCGTGAGCCCGGCGAACGCGCTCCCGTTGTTCCCCGCCGTGGAGCTGAACGCGTAGAGGATCTCGGAAAGCCCGTGCGGCCCCGCGTTGGCGAGTCCGGCGAGGCCGCCGTGGAGCACCGCGGATGCGCCGGAGAGCGTGAGGATCGCCGCGGGGAAGACGAGCACGTACAGCATCGCCATCTGCACCTCGCGCGTCTGGATCTTCTTGCCCAGGTACTCCGGCGTGCGTCCCACCATGAGTCCCGCGATGAACACCGTGAGCACGACCATCACGAGGATCCCGTAGAGCCCGGCACCGACGCCCCCGAACACGACCTCGCCGAGCTGGATGTTCAGCAGTGGCACCAGCCCGCCGAGCGGCGTGAAGGAATCGTGCATGGAGTTCACCGCGCCGCAGCTCGCATCGGTGGTCACCGTGGCATAGAGCGCGGAGGTGGCGATCCCGAAGCGGACCTCCTTCCCCTCCATGTTCCCGCCTGGGTTCGTCGCCGTCGTGGCGACGTCGATCCCGCGCGACTCGTGGATGGGATTCCCGCGCGCCTCGGACCAGTACGCGATCGTGACACCGGCGAGAAAGAGCACGTACATGGCGGCCAGCACCGCCCAGCCGTGGCGCTGGTCGTTCACCATCCGCCCCAGCAGATAGGTGAGCGCCGCCGGGATGGCGAAGATCGCCAGCATCGACCAGAGATTCGTCCACGGCGTCGGGTTCTCGAACGGGTGCGCGGCGTTCGCGTTGAAGAAGCCGCCGCCGTTCGTCCCGAGCTGCTTGATCGCCTCCTGGCTCGCCACGGGACCCATCGCGAGCACCTGCTTCGCTCCCTCGAGCGTGGTGACCGTCCGGTACGGTGCGAAGCTCTGGATCATCCCCTGCTGCACGAAGAGGAGCGCGAGCAGGAGGGAGAGGGGGAGCAGCACGTAGAGCGTACCGCGGGTGAGGTCGACCCAGAAGTTGCCGATGCGTCCGGCCGAGCGTCGTGCGATCCCGCGCACGAGCGCCACCGCCGCGGCCATCCCCACGGCGGCCGAGGCGAAGTTGTGGAACGCGAGCTGGGTCATCTGCGAGAAGTACGACATCGTCGTCTCTCCGCTGTACGACTGCCAGTTCGTGTTCGTCGTGAACGACGCCGCCGTCTCGAACGCCTGCCGGTCCACCACCGAGGCACGGTGGAACGGGTCGAGCGGGAGCACGTGCTGCGTCCGGAGCACCAGATACGTCAGCAGCATCGAGGCCGCGCTGAAGAGGAGCAGCGCCCCCGCGTAGCGCGTCCAGTGCTGGTCCTCAGCGGAGTCGACCCCGCACACCCGGTAGATCAGCTGCTCCACCGGCGCGAGCCACCGCGTGGAGCCGTCGTAGACGCGCACCAGGTAGATCCCGAGGGGCTTCGTGATCACCAGCACCAGGAGCGCGAAGAGTACGATCTGTGACCAGCCGCCGATCGTCATGTCAGAATCGCTCCGGGCGCAGCAGCGTGTAGACGAGGTACACGAGGAGGAGCACGGTTGCCGCTCCACCGATCGTCAGGTCGAGCGTCATGGCTCGCGCTCTCCGCTCTGCGTGCGGCGGCCGAGGCGATCGCACCCGGCCACGTAGGCGACCATCGCCGCGAAGAACGCGACGGTGGCGAGGATGTACACGACGTCCATCATGACGAGGGACCTCCACGACGTGCGGCGCGAGGCCGCTCAGATGGCCGATGACGCGACGCCGGTCTCGGCGCGCATCGTACGCTACCGGGACCGGCGTGGAGACCGCGCCATCGAGCCGGGGCTCAGGCGTGGAGATGTCGTGGAGATGTTCCGGGTGGGGGTTCCCCCGACGGATCGCGTGGGGCCGCGGGGAGACGCAGCGTGAACACGCTCCCCCCGCCGGCGCGCGGCGAGTACGTCAGGGTTCCCCCCTGCACCTCGGCCAACTGTCGCGCGATCGAGAGTCCGAGTCCGGCGCCGCCGACGTCCGGGGGCGCGCCCGGCGGGCGGTAGAACGGCTCGAAGATTCGCTCGGCCTCCGCGGGCGGGATCCCCGGCCCGCGATCGGCGACGCGCACGACGATCGCGCCGTCCTCCTCGGACGCGATGATCTCGATCGGCGATTCCCCCGGCGCGTACTTGGCCGCGTTCACCACGAGGTTGGTGAGGATGCGCAGCGTGTGCACGAAGTCGAATCGGCCGATCGTCACCGGCGAGCCGGTGGGGAGCGACACGCGCAGGGGTCTGGCGCCGAGCGAGGGCTCCACCTGCTGCACCAGCGCGCCGAGCAGGTCGTCCACCGCATTGGGCTCCGCGCGCACCGCGAGTGCCCCCGCGGTGAGCCGCGAGAGGTCGAGCAGATCCGCCACCAGCCGGTTCAGTCGCTCGGCTTCCTGCTCGATGATCTCCGTGCGCACGTCCCCGTGCTCGGAGAGGTCGTGCGCCAGCGCCCGGATGGTGGTGAGCGGCGTCCGCAGGTCGTGCGACACGGACGCGATGAGCGCGTCCTTGAGCCGGTCGGCCTCGCGCAGCGCCTCGGCGTGCTCCGCTTCCGCGGAGAGCCGGACGCGCTCCACGCCGAGGGCGGCGTAGTACGAGATGGCGTCGAGGAGCCGCCACCGCTCGGCGTCCAGCCGGATTCCCTCGTCGCGCTCCAGCCGGAGCACTCCCACCGTGCGCCCCTGCACCTGGAGGGGGAGGGCGAGGGCGACCGCCTGTCCGGTGGCGAGCAGGAGCCGCTCCGGCTCGCCGGGGCGAGCGGAGCCCAGTCGCGTGGTACCGTCGCGCCGCTCGAGGACGGCGGTGCCATGCCCCACCACCCATTCCATGAGCTCGTCCGGCGCCCGGCGAGGAAGCATGGGTGGAGCGGCGGCGGGGTCATCCGCGCGGGCGCCGAGGCGGAGCGGTGCGGCCGCGTCGCGCGGGAGATAGATCTGGCAGTGCGCCGCCCCGGTGCTCTCGCGGATGACGGCGGCGATGGCGGTGAGCGCATCCTCCGCGCGCCCCACGTTCAACGTCTCCGCGCCGAGCGCCGCGAGGCGGTTGATCTCCTCCGCTCGCTCCTGTGCCACGCGCGCCTGCTCCTGCGCGCGGTAGAGGAGCTGCGCCGCCACGATGCTGGTGAGCAGGTACGCCACGAGCACGAGCCAGTCCAGCGGGTTCGCCACCACCAGCGTTCCGTGCGGGGAGAGGAAGAACCAGTCGAAGAGCAGGAAGGAGGCGGCGGCGAGCCCGAGGCCGAGCGCGCGCCCGCCCGCGGCGCTCCCACCGAGCACGACGAGCAGGAACACGAGCGCGACGTGCCCCTCGCCGAGGTGCGAGCGGACGGCGAGCATGGCGACCGTGGCCGCGAGGAGCACCGCGCTCCACACGAGCGGCACCATCGGGCGCCGGGCACGCGTGGCTGGCATGGTGGCGCTAGATGATGTTGAACCGGTAGCCGACGCCCGGTTCGGTCGCGATGTAGCGAGGGCGCACGATGTCGTCCTCGATCTTCTGTCGGAGATGCGAGATGTGCGTGCGCAGGTACTGCTGCGCATCGCCGTACGGGCGGCCGGTCCACACGGCCTCGTAGAGCTGGCGGTGCGTGAGCGTGCGTCCGGCCTGCGTGGCGAGCGCCCGCAGCAGCTCCCATTCGATGGGCGTCAGATGGACCGGCAGCCCGCGCACGGCGACGCTCCGGGCGAGCAGATCGATGGCCAGCTCGCCGGAACTGATCTTCGTGGAGCCGCTGCCGCTCTCCGACACCGCGGCCCGCCGGAGCAGGGCGCGCACGCGTGCCTTGAACTCGACGGGGCTGAACGGCTTGGTGACGTAGTCGTCGGCACCGGCGTCGAGGAGCGTGGCCTTCTCGTCGTCCGAGTGCCGGGCGGAGAGCACGAGGATCGGCGCGTGCGACCACGTCCGGATCTCCCGGCACACCTCGAGGCCCTGGAGATCGGGCAGGCCGAGGTCGAGCACGATGAGCGCGGGGCGCTCGGCGGCGGCGAGGTCGAGCCCCTGCGAGCCAGAGGCGGCCTCGAGCACCCTCGTGTCGTCGGAGGCGAGCGCGTTCCGGACCACCCTGCGGATCTGCGGCTCGTCGTCGATGACGAGGAGCGTCTGCTTGGGCATGACAGGATGATCGCGGCGCGGGGGCGCCGGGGGAAGGCGTCCCAGGACGAGCCGTCCCGGGACGCGGGACGTCAATGCCCGCCGGGGAGGATGCGCTCCGGGTTCACGCGCATGCGCATGTTGCTCTCCAGGGTGAACGACATGATCGCGCGCGTGGGCACCGGATGGCCGCCGCGCATCCCCGGCGTGAAGGGCCAGCCACCCACCACCTTGGCGAAGCGCGCGGCGATGCGCGGGTCGTCGCAGTCGTACACCGCGACGGTGCTCGGATCGATGTGGCCGAGCGTGTCCACCACGAAGGAGAGCGTGACGCGGCCGCCGAGGCTGTAGTCGGGGATCACGTCGCCGATGCGCTGGAACTCGGCGCCCTCCGGCTGCTTGTCCACCTCCCACGCCTCGTACACGCGCGGGCCGGCCACGAGGTCGCGCTTGCGCCAGAGCTTGTCCGCCTCGTCGACGCTCCTGTCGAGCGCCTTCGCGAAGTCGCGCGCGTACTCGATGGGGAGCCACGCGGCGATGGGCTGGTCGAACGGGGGCGCTGTGAGGCGGAGGCCGTACATGCGACGCCCCTCGAGCGTGCGGACGAGGAAGCGCATCTCGTTCCCGCCGCGCCCCGTGACCGTGCGCGTCTCGGCGTCGCCGCCATCCTCGCGCTCCAGGAGGGAGTCGAGGGAGGGGAGCCACGCGGCGACGGAGTCGGGGGGGAACCACGAGAGCGCCCAGTGTCCGCCATCGGCGGTGAGATAGATCTCGACGCCGGTGGGGCGCTCGACGCCCACGTGCACCACGACCGGGTCCCACTGAAAGCGCCGCACATCGGCGCGCGGCCGCTGCGCCTGCGCGGAGCCGGCGCAGAGCAGGGCGAGGAAAGCGACTACGGCGAGGGAACGTCTCACGATGACCTCATCGTTCGGGAAAGCGCGCACGGCGTCGTGGCGCTGCCTCACTACTAGCGTCGAGCATCCGTGGAGCGCAAGGGCGTAGGCCATGGCCGCTCGACCACCCGTCGTGCCGAGCGCCGGCGGGGCGGGGCGCCTAGTGCTGGCGAGGCGCGGGCCGTGGTGGGCTCCTGGGACTGGCGTGATGCGGGCCGTGGTGAGCTCCTGGGACTGGCGAGACGCGGCCGTGGTGGGCTCCGTGGACTGGCGTGACGCGGGGGTGTGGCTCTGGC
>CAMLEQ010000229.1 GCA_946479015.1 uncultured Gemmatimonadota bacterium
GTGGCGGTGAACCCCAACGACACGTCGCACGCCCTGGAGGAGATCGCGCGGTGCGCCGAGCGCGGCGCGGTGGGGATCAAGCTCGCCGCGAGCCGCCGCGCCGACGATCCGTTGCTCGATCCCGTCGCCGCCGAGGCGGAGCGGCGCGGCTTTCCCGTGCTCCACCACATCTGGCAGCACCGCACGCGCGAATGGCCAGGGCAGGAGATCTCCGATGGCGTGGATCTCGCGCGCCTCGCGTCGCGCCACCCGCGCGTCCGGTTCATCCTCGCGCACATCGGCGGGGGAGGGGACTACCGTCACACCTTCCCCGCCGTGGAGGACGTGCCGAACATCCTGCTCGACCTCTCCGGCAGCGGCGTGGATCGCGGCATGGTGGACGACGCGCTGCGCGCGGTGGGCGCCTCGCGCCTGCTGTGGGGGTGCGACCTCACCATGGAGACCGGGCTCGCCAAGCTTCGCGCGCTCGAGGTGCTCGGCCTCGCGTCGGGCGACATGGCGGACATCCGGTGGCGCAACGCGGCGCGGATCTTTCCCGAGGGCGCCCTCCCCGGTCTCCCCCCCGTGACCGCCACCTCCGGCGCGGCGAGCGCGGCGCGATGACGATCGACGTCAACACCTTCATCGGCGGCTATCCGTTCCGCCATCTCCCGCACCCCGAGCCCGAGGTGCTGGCGCGCGTGCTCGAGCGCGAGGGGATTGCCGGCGCCTGGGTGGGGCACCTTCCCTCGGCCTTCCATCGCGATCCCGGGGCGGGGAACGACGCGCTCTTCGCCGCGCTCGCCCCCTTCGACGGGACGCTCCGCGCGGTGCCGGCCATCCATCCGCGCTGGCCGAAGTGGGAGCGGGCGCTCGCCGAGTGCGCCGAGCGCGGCGCGGTGGCGATCCGCGCGTACCCCCCGCAGTGGGGGCTGGGCCCGCACGACGGCGCCATGCTGGAGCTCGCGGCGGCGTGCGGCGAGGCGGGGCTGCCGCTGGTGCTCACGGTGCGCTTCGAGGATCCGCGCCAGCGGCACTGGATGGACGCCGCCGGGGATCTCTCCGGGGCGGCGATCCGCGCGATCGTGCGCGCGGGCCAGCGCGCGCGCGTGCTCGTGACCTGCGCGGGGCGCGCGCTCGTGGAGGAGGTGCACTGGGGGCTCACGCCGCAGGAGCGCTCGCGCCTCTGGTGGGACATCTCCTGGATCTGGGGGCCGCCGGAGGACGAGCTGGCGCATCTGCTGCGCAGCATCGGCCCGCACCATTTCCTCTACGGCAGCGGGTGGCCGCTGCGGCTGGTGCAGACCCCCTCGGCGAACCTCGCGCTCCTCCCCGAGGAGCTGCACGGCGTGGCGCTGGCCGGGGCGGACGCGCTGCGCGGGACGGAGGCGCGGGCGAGGTGAATGGGAGTCCCATGCGCTCTTCGGGCGCGCTCCGGCGAGAATCCCGGCCGGGTTCGCTGGTGATGCGCCCACGCGGTACTCGTGGATCGCGCGTGGTGGGTGGCGTGCCTCTTGCGCCCGCCCCGCGGTCGAAACAAATTCCCGGCCGTTCTGCCGGACTTGTGAAAACGTTCACAAGTTTGGTGAATTTGCTCTCACAACACGCAAGGTCGCGATGACGAAGAGGAGGAAGTGGGCGATCTTCCCGGGGCTGGTGGCCCTGGGGGCGGTCGCCGTGCTCTTGTCGGCCTATACCGGTGCCACGCAGTTCCCGCACAATCCGCCGGGACAGGCGCCGGATACCGTGATCACCGACAAGGGATCGTGGGGCTACTCCGCCGCGTCCTCTCCGCAGGGACGCTCCCCCGTCCAGCCGATCGCCTTCCCGCACCCCACGCACGTACAGACGCTCGGCATGAACTGTCTGTACTGCCATTTCTCCGCGAACAAGTCGATCGACCCCGGCCTCCCCGCCGTCAGCACCTGCATGGGGTGCCACACCATCGTGGGGCCCAACCGCCCCGCGATGAACGGCCGGCCCGCCCGCACCAGCACCGAGATCCAGAAGCTGCAGACGTACGCCAAGAACAAGCAGCCGATCCCGTGGGTGCGCATCCACAAGGTCCCCGACTACGTGAACTTCCCGCACATGCGACACGTCGCCGCGGGCGTCACCTGTCAGACCTGTCACGGCCAGGTGCAGCAGATGAGCCGGGTCTACCAGTACGCGTCGCTGAACATGGGTTGGTGCATCAACTGCCACGTCGGGAACGTGAACCCCGCGTGGAAGGCGCGCTACGACTGCAGCGTCTGTCACTACTAGGTCAACCTGAATGAGTGAGACTTCCCAGTCGGGCGTCCGCCGGCGCGAGTTCCTGAAGATCCTCGGCGCGACCGGCGCCGCCTCCGCGGCCATCGGGTGCAGCTCCGACCGCGTCGAGAAGCTGATCCCATATCTCAATCACCCGGACGAGACGGTGCCGGGTGTCTCCAACTACTACGCGTCCACCTGCCGGGAGTGCTCCGCCGCGTGCGGGGTGCTCCTCGAGACGCGTGACGGGCGCACCTTCAAGCTCGAGGGGAACCCCGATCACCCGCTCAGCCGCGGGGCGCTCTGCGCCCGCGGGCAGGCCGCGGTGCAGGGGCTCTACAACCCCGACCGCCATCGCGGTCCGATGATCAAGAAGGGGAACGCGCTCCAGCCGGCGACGTGGGACGAGGCGCTCAAGCTCCTGACCGAGAAGCTTGGCGCGCTGCGCTCCTCCGGCGCGGGGAGCGCGGTGTTCCTCAACAAGCACGAGAGCGGCAGCTTCCCGGCGTTCCTCGACGCGTGGCTCGCCGCCTACGGCATGCCGGCGCACCTGAGCCTCGATCCGGTCGCCGATCAGGCGGTGATGGAGGCGAACCGCCAGAGCTACGGCGTCTCGTGGCCGTCGCTCGCGTTCGACGCGGCGCGCGTGATCGTCTCCTTCGGCGCCGACTTCCTGGATGGCTGGGGCGCCAGCGTCACCCACCAGCTCGACTTCGCCGACGCGCGCGCCAAGCTCTCGGGCGCGCCGCGCTTCATCTACGTCGGCCCGCGCCGCTCGCTCACCGGCCTCAATGCCGATCAGTGGATCGCGTGCACACCGGGCTCCGAGCTCGCGATCGCCAACGCCCTGCGCGGCAGCGGCTCCCTCGAGCAGGCGGCGCAGGCGAGCGGCGTGAGCGTCGCCACGCTCCGCGCGCTGCAGCAGGAGCTCGCGTCGGCCAAGCCGAGCCTCGTGCTCGCCGGCGGCGGCGGCACGCAGGGCACCGACCTCGCGCTCGCCGTCAACGCGCTCAACCAGCAGCTCGGCAACGTGGGCACCACGGTGCTCCCGGCGCGGCCGATCACGAGCTTCGAGGGGATCGCCACCGACGCCGAGCTCGCGGATGCGGTCGAGCGGATGCGCGCGGGACAGGTGCAGGCCCTGTTCGTCCGCGGCGTGAACCCCGTGTTCACCCTCCCGAAGTCGGCGCGCGTCGCCGAGGCCATCGCGCGGGTGCCGTTCAAGGTCTCCTTCTCGAGCTATCCGGACGAGACCTCGGAGATGTGCGATCTCGTCCTGCCGGACCATCACCCGATCGAGTCGTGGGGCGACGCCCAGCCGCTCCCCGACGTCCTGTCGCTGCAGCAGCCGGGGATGGATCCGGTGTACGACACGCGCCAGACGGCGGACGTGCTGCTCCAGGTGGCGAAGGGCAATCCGGCCGCGGCGTCGCGGTTCGGTGCGCCCAGCTACATGCGCTGGCTCATCGACAACTTCCCCGGCGGGACTGCGGCGTTCACCTCCACGCTGCAGAAGGGCGTGGGGGCCGGGAAGCTGGCGGCCAAGCCGGCGGCGCGCCGCGCCCCGACGGTCACCCGTCCCGCGGCTCCCGTGGATCGCGCCAGCGGCGACTTCTTCCTCGTCGTCTATCCCTCGCCGGTGCTCGGCGCCGACGGCGCGAACAAGCCGTGGCTCCAGGAGCTCCCCGATCCCGTCAGCAAGATCTGCTGGCAGTCGTGGGTCGAGGTGAACACGGAGACGGCCAAGCGACTGGGGATCGACTCGGGCGACGTGCTCACGGTGGAGACCGCGCACGGCAAGGTGACCGCGCCCGCCTACGTGTACATGGGGATCGCGAAGGACGTGATCGCCATCGCGTTCGGCCAGGGGCACACCGCGTACGGGCGCTACGCCAAGGGCATCGGCGTCAACCCGGGGGACCTCCTCCCCACCGGCTTCGATCCGCGCTCGGGCGCGCTCGCCTGGACCGCCACCAAGGCGCGCATCACGAAGACCGGCGAGTTCCTCCCGCTCGTCACCACCGAGGGCTCGTCACGCCAGCACGGGCGAGGGATCGCCCGCGCCGTCGCGGTGGGGGAGCTCGACAGGCTCGGCGAGGAGAAGCGCGAACAGATGCCCGGCGATGCGTCGCACGAGTATCTGCCGGGGCTGCGCTCGCCGCTCGCGAGCGATGCCACCGGTGAGCTGGGCTCGTCGGTCAAGCGCAAGTCGAAGGGGATGTACGACCCCGAGCACTGGAGCGGGATGGCGAAGCGCCGCTGGGCGATGACCGTCGACCTGGCTCGCTGCACCGGTTGCTCCGCGTGCGTCACCGCGTGCTACGCGGAGAACAACATCCCCACCGTCGGTGCCGCGTACCAGTCCACCGCGACCGCGCAGTTCGAGGGGAAGGCCGGCGGGAACATCATCAAGGGGCGCGAGATGAACTGGATTCGTCTCGAGCGCTACTGGGAGGGCGGGGAGGACGGCGGCGACTTCGAGGCCCGCTTCGTTCCGATGCTCTGCCAGCACTGCGGGAACGCCCCCTGCGAGCCGGTGTGCCCCGTGTATGCCACCTACCACTCGCCGGACGGCCTCAACGTCCAGGTCTACAACCGCTGCGTGGGCACGCGCTACTGCTCCAACAACTGCCCGTACAAGGTGCGCTACTTCAACTGGTTCGGTTACGGCGAGCCGGCGCGCCCGCAGTACGCGTGGCCGGAGCGCATGAACTGGCAGCTCAACCCCGACGTCACGGTGCGCGGCAAGGGCGTGATGGAGAAGTGCACGTTCTGCGTGCAGCGCATTCGCGAGGCGGAGCACCGCGCCAAGCTCGAGGGGCGCCCGGTGAATCCGGACGAGTTCACCACCGCGTGCGCCCAGGCGTGCCCGTCGAAGGCGATCACCTTCGGCGATGCCGCCGATGAGGCGTGGTCGGTGGCGAAGCTCGCGCAGGACCGCCGCGCGTACCACGTGTTCCACGAGGAGCTCAACACCTTCCCGGCGGTGGTCTACTTGCAGAAGGTCAATCATCCGGCGCCCACGACGCCGGCGGGAGCGTAACGGACCCATGGCGACTGTCGCGAAACCGGCGGCCGAGATGGATCTGGGGCCGAACATTCCGGCCGCCAACATCCAGCTCCCCGCCGTTCGGAGTTACGAGCAGGTCAACGATGACATCATCGCGACCCTGCGACCCACGAAGGCCTGGTTCGCCGGACTCTCGCTGGCGATCCTGTGCATGCTCATCGGCGCCGCGGCCTGGACCTACCAGATCTACATGGGGCTGGGGGTCGCCGGGTACACGCCGCCGGTCATGTGGGGCGTGTACATCGTCACCTTCGTGTTCTGGGTCGGTATCGGCCACGCGGGGACGCTGATCTCCGCCATTCTCTATCTCTTCCGCGCCGGCTTCCGCACCACGATCTACCGGTGCGCCGAGGCCATGACGGTGTTCGCCGTCATGACGGCGGGGCTCTTCCCGATTCTCCACCTCGGGCGCCCCTGGAAGTTCTTCTACCTGATCCCGTACCCGAACTGGCGCCTCATCTGGCCGCAGTTCAAGAGCCCGCTCGTGTGGGACGTGTTCGCGATCCTCACGTACCTCACGGTCTCGACCACGTTCCTCTTCATCGGGCTCATCCCCGACCTCGCGGCGCTGCGTGACCGCGAGACGCACCCCGTGCGGAAGCAGATCTACTCGATGCTCTCCCTCGGGTGGCGCAACTCCGATCGCGAATGGCGGCACTTCGCGCGCGCCTACCTGTTCCTGGCCGCGTTCTCGACCCCCCTCGTGCTCTCCGTGCACTCGGTGGTGTCGTTCGACTTCGCCATGTCGCTCGTGCCGGGGTGGCACGCCACGCTCTTCGCCCCGTACTTCGTGGCCGGCGCGATCTTCTCCGGCATCGGGATGGTGTTCACGATCATCATCCCCCTCCGCCGGTGGTTCGGCCTCAAGCGCTACGTCACCATCAACCACCTCGACGCGGCGGCCAAGCTCTGCCTGTTCACGTCGCTCGTGGTGGGCACCGCGTACCTCACCGAGTTCTTCATCGGCTGGTACAGCGGGAGCGAGATGGAGCACTCGTACTGGTGGAACCGCGTGTTCGGCCAGTGGTGGTGGGCCGCGTGGATCATGCTCACCTGCA
>CAMLEQ010000230.1 GCA_946479015.1 uncultured Gemmatimonadota bacterium
AGCACGCGGCGGCCTGGGAGACCATCCGCGGCGTGGTGGTCGAGCGCGACCAGAACGTCGGCGTCTCCGCCGCGCGGAACGCTGCCATCGCCGAGGCGACGGCCGAGTGGATCCTCCCGCTCGACGCCGACGACTGGGCGTATCCCACGTGGGTCGAGCGCACGATGGTCGCGATCGCCGACCATCCCGACGCCACGCTCATCGCGCCGCGCCTGCAAGATGGCGCGTGGGAGCCGCCAGCCTACGATCCGGCGCGCCTCCCGGGGCGCAACTGCTTCCCCTACTGCAGCGCGTTCCCGCGCGCGCTCTGGGCGCGGGTGGGCGGCTACGACGAAGGCCCTGTCTCGCGGTTCGGCATCTCCGACTGGGATCTGTGGCTCCGCTTCCTCGAGGCGGGATCGCTTCACCCGGTCACGCTGACCGAGCGGCTCGTCCACTACCGCGCGCACCACGCGCCCCGGCTCTCGGACGCCTACCGCGGCGACTTCGGCGCGGCGTACGAGGCGCTGCAGCGCAACCACCGGGCGCTCTACCCCACGGCGGAGGTGCGCTGATGGCACTCCCCACGGTGCAGAAGCTCAAGGACTACTGCCGCATCGAGACGGCCGCCGAGGACACGCTCCTCGCGGATCTCCTGGCGCGCGCCCAGGCGATGGTCGAGTCGTACCTCGGGCGCCCGATTCTCAAGGTCTCGCGCACGTGCACCGACGCCGCGGAGACGGAGGTCGCCTACGGGCGCATCACGGTGCTGCAGCTCCAGCTCTGGCCGTTCGATCCCGCCACGGTCGCCGTGACGGACGCAGATGGCGTGACGGTCGACCCCGCGACCTACCGGCTCAAGCCGGAGGCCGGACAGGTCATCGCGCGCAAGGGCTACGACTTCCCGAACGGGCCGTACGACATCACGGCCGACGTGGGGCTCGAGACAGCGCCCGACTACAGCACGCGCATCGAGGCGCTGGCCTCGGCCGCAATCCTCGACCTCGCGGCCGATCTCTACCAGCGCCGGAATCCCGGCGCCACATCGGAGTCCGAGGGCGGCGGCGTCTCGACCGGCTACACCGGCGGCGAGACGATGCCGCCGCGCACGGCGCGCATGCTGGCGCCGCTCATGATCGTGGGGATCGGCGCATGAGCGTGAGCCTCCGCGACCAGCGCGTGCGCTGCTACGCGTACTCGGACGCCGGCACCGATGGCGATGCCGTGCCGACCTACACCTTCACCGAGGAGCGGTGGGGACGCGTGGCCGCGCCGACCGGCCGCGAGACGACCGCCGGCGCGCAGGCCGAGCACGTGGCCGATGCGGTGATCGCGCTCCCCCGCGATGCGCAGCTCACGCCCAACGGCGCGTGCCGGGTGGACGGGCAGTTCTACAAGGTGACGGCGATCCTCGATCGGCGGCGCCCGAACGAGCTCCAGGTGCTCGCGGTCATCGCCGATGATGCTGCGTACACGATCGTGGAGGGCCCGTGATCCCGCTCGCTGACCTCTACGGGTGGGTGCTCCTCGCGATGTGCGCGGGCGGGCTACTCGCGCTCTGGCGCCTCAAGCGGCTGCGCGAGGCGCATCACCTCTACTGGGGCGCACTCCTCGCCCCCGCCGGCTGGGCGCTCCTCCGGCTCGGCCCCGCCGTGGGCGCGTGGCACGTGCTCGCGATCGTGCTGCTCGTCCTCGCGCTCGTGCTCGTGGTCGACGACGCCATCCAGCACCTCGTGCAATCGTGGGACGTCGAAGCGGGACGCACGTCGCGCCCGGACTGGTCGCCCGTGCACCGCTTCTACGTGTGGGCCTACCGGAGGGTGGTCGCGTGAGCGTCACCGTGCGATCGAACTTCGACGCCCTCGAGGTGGGGCTCCGCGACGCGATCGACGCGGGGCTCATCGCGGCCGCCGCCGTGGTGCAGAACCAGGCGAAGCGGAACGTGCGCGGGGCGGTGTTCGCGGTGCCCACCTCGCCGCGCCACCACGTCACAGGCAACCTCCAGAACTCGATCACGCGCTCCGAGCCCACCACCGAGGACGGCGTGCGCGTGATCCGCGTGGGGACGAACGTCAACTACGGGCTCTTCTGGGAGCTTGGCTGGATGCCGGCGTTCGGCCACTTCGGCTACGACCCGGAGACCGATCGACTCATCCGGATTCAGGCGGAGGGCCCGCGGCGCCTCCTCCGCCACGAGTGGCTCCGCCCCGCCGGCGCCGACACGAAGGAAGAGCAGGCCGCCGCGTTCAACCGCGCGGCGACGCGCGCGCTCCAGGCCGCGCTCGAGCGCCGGAGCCGCGCCGAGGAATCGCATCTCTCGGAGGCTGCGGACTGATGGCCACCGACACGCTCACCGCGCTCTACGCGACGATCCGCGACCGGCTGCTCACCTTCGCGCCGCTGACCGGTGTCGCGCTCGGCGCCACGCTGGGCACGCGGCTCTACAACGACGCGGCGCCGGACGATGCGGCGGTCCCCTACGGCGTGCTCCGGCTCCCGGATCTCCCGACCGCGGGGCTCGATGCCGGCGTGCGCATCGCGGGGCCGTTCGAGCTCATGCTCTACGGTCGCCCGGCGAGCACGCGCCCCGCGCTGCGCGCGGCGGGCGGCGTCGCCATGCAGGCGCTGCTCAACTGGGCGACGACCTCGGGAGGCCTCATCAAGGTCACCGGCGTGACCGCCGCCGCGCTCCCGCCATTCACCGAGCCCGCCGACCGCGAGCTCGTGGCCGTGCGCGTCGCGGGATCGCTCTTCTGCTATCCCGATTTCCTCACGCAGTACGCCGTCGAAGCCGGCGCCACTCAACCCTAGCGAGGTGATCTCGTGCCTACCGCCAACTTCCCATTCCCGGGCTACGTGAAGCCCAAGAAGGCGTGGATCGACGCCGGCGTCCTCTGGGTCGGCTCGGGCGGCGACCCCGCCACCCTGCTCGGCTTCGGCGCGTCCGAGGGCGGGCTCAACTTCGATCCCGGCATCACGATGCGGAACCTCCCGTTCGACGGGAAGACGACCGACATCGCCGGGAACGACCGCGTCCTCGAGTACAACTCGAAGATCACGGGCAAGATGAAGGACCTCTCGCAGTTCGCCCTCATGAAGTACCAGGCGGGGGCGACGAGCGCCGACTCGGGCTCGGAGAACACCATCACGCCGATCGATGCGCAGAAGTTCCTGCAGGCCGGGGACTATCTCCGCAACGTGCACTGGATCGGCCGGATGCAGGACGGCTCGGTGAAGCACGTGATCTTCGACTGGGCGATCGTCGAGTCGTGGAAGCTCGCGGGTGTCGACAAGCAGGAAGGCATCGCCGACATCTCGATCAAGGCGTGCCTCGCGCCCACCGAGACGAACCTGAACAAGTGCCCGTACGTGATCACGGAGGCGACCGCGTAATGGGCGCCCCCGAGGTCATCAACCTCGCGGCGCTGGTGAAGCCGTTGCCGTCGGTGCGTCTCTTCGACGGCAACGGCGAGCCGCGCCTCGTGCGGCCGGTCCGCCCGATGACGGCGGCCGGCTTCCAGCTCTGGCGCGACATCGAGCGCGCGCCCTCCGCCGACACCGCCGACGCGAAGGTGCTCGAGCTGGCGCAGCTCTGTCTCCCCGAGTGCACGCCCGAGGAGATCGGCTGGCAGCCGCCGGAGGTGCTCTTCGGCGTGTTCGGGATCGCGCGCCGGGAGATCGACGCGGTGATGGACGCCCTGGGAAACGCCGCCGCGCCGCCGGCCACGACGACGCCGACGGCGCGGAAGTCCTCCAGGCGAAAGACGACATCGCCGCCGTCGTGATCCGGGTCGCGCGCGCCTTCGGCCAGCTCCCGCACCGCCTCGCGGTCGACGAGCCGTTCCACCTCCTGCTCTGGGATTTCATGGAGCTGGAGGACGTGGAGCGCGTCGACGGCGAGATGCGCACGTGGGAGGAGGCGCAGCGCAGCGTGCGCACCGCGGAGGCGGTCCACGAGCCGCAGCGCGTGTTCGACGAGCGGGATCGCGTGTACCTGCGGCTCCAGCCAGCGAGCGCGCGCGCGAATCCCGCGCAGGAGACTGAGGAGCTGCTCGCGTTCATCGAGAGCCTCACTGGCTCGCCACGGTCACCCGGGAACTGACCCATGGGCACCGCCGCCATCGACGTCTTCGCGCTCGGCCTCAAGCTCGAGGCCAGCGGCGACACCGAGACGATCCAGAAGCTGAAAGGGGTCGAGCGGCAGTCGCTGGCCACGGCGGTCGCGGCGGCCAGGGTCGGCAAGATCGACGTCTCCGTCACGGGGCTCGCCGAGGCGCAGAAGTCGATCAAGGCGCTCGGGGACCGGATCGACGTCCTCCAGCGCGGCACACAGTTCGAGCGCACCCGCGCCGATGCGCTGGCGGGCCTCCGGCAGGTGGAGGCGCAGCTCACGCAGCAGATCGAGAAGGGGACGCTCGGCTTCCAGGAGCGCGTCAAGGTCGAGGAGGAGCTCGCGCAGGTGCGCAAGGGCCTCGCCTCGACCGGTGCCCGGGGGATGCTCCAGGAGCTGATCGAGGAGAACCCGCAGCTCGCGCAGTGGGCGAAGACCGCCGAGACGGTGGTGAGCCGCGCGAAGGAGCTCGCGACGCCACTCAACCTCGCGAAGGCGGGGCTCGTGGCCGTCGCCGCAGCGGGCGCCGATCTCTTCGCCGACGCCATCCACGAGTCCACCGACATGCACGACGCGCTCGCGCAGTTCGAGCGCGACACCGGCGCGGCGGGCGCGGCGACCGCCGCGTTCCGGGATAACCTGCGCACGCTCTACGAGGAGAACGACGAGAGCATCCAGGAGATCGCCCAGGCGCTCACCCTCGTGCAGCAGCGCTGGCAGCTCACGGGGGAGGCCGCGCGCGCGGCGGCGCAGAACGCGCTCGACTACGCCGACGCCACCGCCCGGAGCGTGGGCGACGCGTACACGGGGATCACGGAGGTCCTCAAGGCGTACGGGCTGGCCGTGACCGACGCCGAGCGCGTCGAGGATTCCTTCGTCGCGATGCACCAGCGCACCGGGATCGCCGTCGAGACGATCGAGGAGCTGCTCGTGCGGAACGCGGCCGCCTTCCGCGCGGCCAACGTCTCGATCGCCGACGCGACCGCGATCCTCGGCACGTTCGTCGACAACGGGCTCCGGGCGCGCCAGGCGGCGATGCTCCTCACCACAGCGATGGCGAGCCCGGACTTCCAGCGCTCGGGGCTCTCGCTCGCCGAGGCGGTCCAGCAGGTGGCGGCGGTCAAGGACGGCGCCGAGCGGGCGGCGGTCGCGACCCGGATCTTCGGCGCCACCGTCGGCATCGAGCTCGCGCAGGGGCTCGCCGACGGGACGGCGAAGCTCCAGCAGATGCGCGACGTCATGGTGTCGAGCCAGGGCGCGATGCGGGCCGCGGCCGAGGAGGCGGACAACACCTTCGCGAAGCAGGCGGCGCTCATCAAGCACGAGCTGACGAGCGACTTCACGGGACTCGCCGACCAGGTCGTGCGGCTCGCCGCCGCCACCACCGGCGCGGCCAAGGATTTCGCGCCGTTGGCGAGCGCCATCGTGGCGGGCATCACCACGATCGTGACGCTCGGCACCGTCGTGGGGCTCGCGGTGAAGGCGTTCGGGCTCCTCGGCGGCACGGCGGGGCTCGCCGCGATCGCGCTCAACCCCGTCACCTGGGTCGTCGTGGGGATCGGCGCCGCCGTCGCGGGGCTCGTCTACTGGCTCTCCAGCGCCCGGCGCGAGGCGGCGGCGTTCCAGGAGTCGCTCCACCACACAACGGAGGGCATCACGGAGGCGCGGTCGCTGGCCGACGAGTACCGACGCGTGGCCACGAGCCTGGACGAGGGCAAGCTCGCGGCCGACCAGCGCGCCGCCGCCGAGGAGCGGCTCGCCGCCATCCGCGAGCGCCTCGTCAAGATCAATCCGGACTACGCGCAGGCGCTCGACGCGGACGTGAAGCGCGAGGGCGATCTCGCCGACGCGATCGACCGAGTGACCGACGCGACCGAGCGGAAGCTCCAGACCCAACTCGCCGCCGCGCAGGCCGAGGTCGAGAGCCTCCGCTCCGAGCAGGCGGCCGTCCAGCAGGCGCTCGACAGTGGCGCTGGCCAGGGTGAGGGCTCGGCGGCGCTGGCGTTCCAGTTCCAGGACCTCGGGGACCAGCTCGAGCGCGCGAAGCAGCGCGCGGACGCGCTCAAGGCGTCGCTGGATGCGCTCCATCCGACGACCGCGCCGGGCGCGCCGGGCACCGGCGGCGAGGGGCCGGGGAGCACGGGCACGACGTCGCTCCTCAACGAAGAGGACATCCTCAAGCAACTCGCCGGGATGGGCGCGCTCCGCGCGGCGAACATCCAGCG
>CAMLEQ010000231.1 GCA_946479015.1 uncultured Gemmatimonadota bacterium
CGCCGAGATGCTCGGCGTCACCTCCGGTGGCAGCAAGGCGCAGCTCCATCGCGCCCGGCTCCTGTTGAGGGAGGCACTTCAGCGATGACCGACACCCCGATGACCTGCGAGCGGCTCGACGCGTTGCTCTCCGAGTACCTGGAGGGGACGCTCGCCGCGGGCGACCGGGCCGCCGTGGAGCGGCACGCGCGCTCCTGCGCGCGGTGCGGGGCCCTCCTGACCGACCTGTCGTCGATCGTGCTCGGAGCGCGCACGCTCCCCGACCTGGCGCCGTCGCGCGACCTGTGGTCGGGGATCGAGGCGCGGATCGAGGCGCCGGTGGTGGAGATGTCGCGGGAAGCGGGACGCGGGACGCGGCGCGGCGGCGCCGCGCCTGTGGGAAGCGGACGGCATTGGCGTTGGCCGTCGCTCGCCGCCGCCGCGGCGCTTCTCGTGGCCGCGAGCTCCGGCGTGACGTACCTCGCCATGCGGCACCAGGGGGCCAGCGCGCCGGAGACGTACGCGGTGCGGAACGACACCGGCATCGCGCGCCCCACCGCCCCCGCCGCCGCGGAGCGCGTGCCGGCGAGCGGGGACTCGAACGCGGGCCCGTCCCCCACGTCCCGCGCCCCGCGTCCCGCACCCCGCGCTCAGCTCGCGACCACCGCCACCGTAGAGGATGCCTACGACCCCGAGATCGCCCGGCTCGAGGCCATCGTGCGCGACCGGCGCTCCCAGCTCGACACGGCCACCATCGCCGTGATCGAGCGCAACCTCCGCATCATCGACGGCGCCATCGCCCAGAGCCGCGAGGCGCTGGCGAAGGACCCGCGCAGCCGCTTCCTGAACGAGCAACTGAACAGCGCGCTGGATCAGAAAGTCGAGCTGCTGCGCACCGTGGCGCTCCTCCCTCCGCGCACCTGAGGACATGCACATGGGACGACGCTGGATCGTCGCGGCGATGGGCGGGCTGCTGGCCGCCGCCCCGCTCGCCGCGCAGAACGCCCGCCGGGCCGAGTCGAGCGACGAGTTCCGCTCCCGCCTCGACACCACCCTCTCCATCTCCCGCGATGCCACCGTGGACCTCACGCTCGTCTCGGGCGAGATCCACGTCACGAGCTGGAACCGCGACGCGGTGAAGATCGAGGCCTCGAGCGACCGCGGCATCCTGCGCCTCGACGCGAGCCCCTCGCGCGTGACGCTCGACGTCCGCTCCGACCGCGGCGAGCTCGGCGACACCCGCTACGAGATCACCGTCCCCGCGACGGCGCGCGTGATCACCCGCAGCGTCTCCGGCGACATCGACTCGCGCGGCGGCAGCGAGGTGGAGGCGCACTCGGTGAGCGGCGACATCACGCTCGCCGACGCTTCCGGCCGCGCGAGGATCGAGACGGTCTCCGGCACCGTGCGCGCGTCGCACGTGGGGAACGGGCTCCGCGTGGACGCCGTGAGCGGCGATCTCACCCTCTCGGACATCACCGGCGATGTGGACGTGCAGACGGTGAGCGGCGAGATCGAGCTCGAGGGAGTGCGCTCCTCGTACGTGCGCACCGAGACGGTGAGCGGCGACACTCACTTCGCCGGCCCCCTCGACTCGAAGGGGCGCTACGACTTCCACTCGCACTCCGGCGACATCCGCCTGACGATTCCGGCGAGTGGCGCCTCGTTCGAGGTGGAGACGTTCAGCGGCGACGTCAGCAGCGACTACCAGATGGCGCTGCGCCCCAACGCGCGAGGGGACCGCAAGCGGATGGAGTTCACGATCGGCGGTGGCGGCGCGCGCGTGAGCGCCGACACCTTCAGCGGCGATGTCATCATCGAGCGCGCCTCGGGCGCGAACCGGGAGGATTGACGAATGCAGCGACTGCTCACCGCGGCCCTCGCCGCGACGATGGCGATGGTTCCCCTCTGCGCGCGCGCCCAGGGCACCTCGAACGACGGCAACACCTTCGACTGGGCCGGGAACATTCCCACCGGAAGCTGGCTCCGCATCCGGAACCTCAACGGCGGGATCGACGTGGAGGAGGCCACCGGCGACCGGGCCGAGGTGCACGGGGAGAAGCAGTGGCGGCATGGTGATCCGCAGGAGGTGCGCTTCGCCGTCACCAAGGACGGGAACGACGTCACCGTGTGCGCGCTCTGGAGCGAGGACGACACGTGCGACGCGGAGGGCTACCACTCGCACGGCCACCACGAGAACCACAGCGATGTGTCCGTGCACTTCACCGTGCGCCTCCCGAAGGGGGTGAAGGTGGACCTCGGCACGGTGAACGGGAGCCTCGACGTGCGCGGCGCCGGCGCCGAGGTGGTGGCCGAGACGGTGAACGGGCGCATCGACGCCGCCACCTCTCACGGGCCGGTGACGGCGCACACGGTGAACGGCTCGATCCGGGTGCGCATGGACGAGTTGCCGGCCGAGGGGGATCTGTCGTACTCTACCGTGAACGGCTCGGTGACGGCGGAGCTGCCGGCGGCACTCGACGCGGAGGTGGAGATGGAGACGGTGAACGGCTCGCTCTCCAGCGATTTCCCGCTCTCCGTGAGCGGCCGCGTCACGCCGAAGCATCTTCGGGCCACCATCGGGCACGGCGGGCGGCGGCTCCGTCTCCAGACGGTGAACGGCAGCGTCGAGCTGCGGAAACTGAGCTGAGCCCCTCGCCGTAGTCTTCACTGCGGGCTTCTTCCGCCCCCGCCCGCACCCGGCTGCACGCGCGTGGCGGGGGCGTCCGCGCCCGGGTGGGCCGATTCGTCGGCTCGCCCGGGCCGACTCTTTACCCAGGAGAGGGGATCATGTCCCGGCGCTGCTCGATTCTCGCGTTCGCCATCGCGCTCCCATTCGCGGCTGGCGCGTGCCACGCCCCCCGCTCCCACGTGGACCCCGCCGCGTTCGCCTGGAACGGCTCCATCCCCGCCGGCGGCTGGCTTCGCCTCAGGAACGTGAACGGGTCGGTGCTCGTGGAGCCGACCACGGCCAGCGAGGCGAGCGTCGAGGCGAGCGCGCGCTGGCGCGGCAGCGAGCGCCCGCCCATCCGCTTCGTGCAGGCCGGCTCTCCCGGCGACGTGGTGATCTGCACGATGTACGGCGATGATGGCGGTTGCTCCGCGTCTTCGTACGAGGCGGGGAAGTCGCGCTCCAGCGGCGGCTTCCACTTCCCGTTCTTCCGCTTCGGCAACGATGCGTCGGTCCAGTACATCGTGCACCTCCCCGCCGGCGTGCGCATCGATGCGAGCACGGTGGTGGGCTCGGTGCGCATCGCCTCGAACGGCGGCGACGTCGTGGCGCACTCGGTGAACGGATCGGTGAGCGTGGCCGCGGCGGGGGGCGCGGTGGATGCCGGCTCGGTGAACGGCTCCGTGCGACTCAGCCTCGACTCGGTGGGCGCCGGCGACATTCACCTGGAGACCGTGAACGGCTCGGTGACGGCGGAGCTCCCGCCCCGGCTGGATGCGCGGCTCGACATGGAGACCGTGAACGGGCGGCTCACCTCCGACTATCCCGTCGCCACCAGCGGCACCAGCGACAAGCACGAGATGCACGGCACCATCGGCGCCGGCGGCCGCGCGGTGAAGCTGACCACGGTGAACGGGAGCGTGACGCTGCGCCGGAAGGGCGTGAGCACGGCGGACGCGGGGGAGTAAGAGCGGGAATCGGGACTCGGGAGAGGCAGCGATGGGGGGGGGGGGCACAGCGCCGCCCCCCCTCGCACCATGGTGCGGGGCGAGCGCCGAAGGCGCCGCCCCGCGATCCTCTCCCGATTCCCGATTCCCCAGCCCCGAGTCCCCGCGCACCCCGCACCCCGCGCCCCGCACCCCGCGCCCCGCGCCCCGCGCTTCAACCGATCGCGCTCGCGCCCTCCGCCTGCACCCGCGCCAGCACCACCCCCGACTCCCCGCTCACGGGGCGGAAGTCGCGGCGCGCCTCGAACCGCTCCTCGCGCGTCTCCACGTGATCGATGCGCGACAGGTCGAAGTGCTTCCACCCGTGCTCCGCCCCGCCTTCGGAGAACCCCTGCACCTGATACGCCTCCAGGAGCTCGGTGCCATCCGGCTTCCGGAGAATGGCGTGCGGTTGGATCATCCTCGGCCCGCCCCCGGCGTACGTGATCTGGAGGACCCGCCGTTCCTCCAGCGCTCGCATGATCGTGCCTCGATCCATGGCTCCTCCGAAGCATCCCGCATCATCGCAGCCGCACCCGACCGTCAGTGCGCGCGCGCCGTTGTGATGAACTTTTCATGCCAGGCGCGAGCGCCGCAACCCTGCTTCGCCGCGCGCAGCCCCCCGCCCCTTGGGCCCACCCCCGGCGTTGGCGGCGTCCCGGCACCCCCGTACATTGGGAGCGTGACTCCCCGTCTCCTCATCGCGACGCTCGCCATCCTCGCGGCGCCCGCCGTCGGCGCCCAGGGCCTCGGCTCCGCCGGCGTCGACACGAGCGCGCCTCCCCCCGCCCCCGCCCCCACCGCCTCCGTCACGCGGTCCACCCGCGCTCTCGCGCCCGTCGAGCCCGCGCCGTCGGCCGTGGACTCCGCCGTCGCGGCGCGCCGCAGTGCCACGCGCCGCTTCCGTACCCACTTCGCGCTCGGCTTCATCACCAGCATCCTCGCCCACGAGGCCGGACACGTGATCGCCAGCTACGCCGTGGGCGGACACCCGAGCTTCGGCTTCGACAAGGGGCGCCCCACCATCTACTCGGGGGTGGACGCCACGCTCGATCCGCACAAGCAGTTCATCTTCTCGAGCGCGGGGCTCACCATGCAGGCGCTTCTCGACGAGGCGATCCTCGACGTCCCCCACCGGCGCGGCGCCGCCTTCGAGCGCGGGATCCTCGCCGGCGGCATCGCGACGGTGATCTTCTACACCACGATCGGCCGCAACGGGAGCGTGAGCGACGTCGCGTTCATGGCACGCACCTCGTCGCTCTCCAAGACCGACGTCTCGCTGATCTACGGCGCCATCGCGGCGCTGCACGCGGTACGTATCCATCGCGACTCCCACTACGCCCACTTCTTCGCCGCGCCGGCGCCGGAGGGAGGGCTGCGGATCGGGATGATGGTGGGGTCTGGGACCTAGTTGGAAGATAGGACCTAGTTGCTAGAACACCGAACAACGCGTGTGGCGTGTGGGGAACTGACGTTAAGAGGAGGTAGGTACGGCGCGTGTAGGCTCGGCTGTAGGTGAGCTTTCTCTACATCCCGCCCTACACGCGCTCTACCTCGCTCCTCTCCCCGTCAGTCTCCCACACGCCACACGCGTTTCATGGTGGTCCAGCGACCAGGTCCTAGACCCCACGACTCAGAACAGCCCCGAGATACTTCCATCCGCCCCGATGCTCATCCGCTCGGCGGCGGGCTCCTTCGGGAGGCCGGGCATCGTCATGATGTCGCCTGCCTGCGCCACGACGAAGCCCGCGCCGGCCGCGGGGTAGATGTCGTTCACGGTGATCCGGAAGCCGCGCGGACGGCCGAGCTTCGTCGGGTCGTCGGTGAACGAGTACTGCGTCTTCGCCATGCAGATCGGCGTCTCGCCGAGGCCGATGGACTCCAGGTAGTCGATGGCGCGGTCGGCCTTGGGGGAGTAGTCGGCGCCCTCGCCGCCGTACACGCGGCGCACGATGGTGTCGATCTTCTCGCGGATGGGCAGCTTCGCGTCGTAGAGCGGACGATACTTCCCTTCCCGGCGATCGAGCGCGGCGAGCACCTCGCGCGCCAGCTCCTCGCCGCCCGCGCCGCCGCGCGCCCACACCTCGTTCGGCGCCACGCACACGCCCTGCTGCGCGGCGAAATCGGCGACCATGGCGAGCTCGCGGTCGCTGTCCGAGGTGAAGCGGTTGATGGCGACGATCACCGGCACCCCGAACTGCTTCACGTTCTCGATGTGCGCCGCGAGGTTGGGGAGGCCGCGCTCGAGCGCGTCCAGGTTCTCCGTGGCGAGCTCCTTCTTGTTCGCGCCGCCGTTGAGCTTGAGCGCGCGCACGGTGGCGACGAGCACCGCCACCTCGGGATTCAACCCGCCGAAGCGGCACTTGATGTCGAAGAACTTCTCGGCGCCGAGGTCGGAGCCGAAGCCGGCCTCGGTGAGCACGATGTCGGCGAGCGCCAATCCCGTCTTGGTGGCGATGATGCTGTTGCACCCGTGCGCGATGTTGCCGAACGGTCCCGCGTGCAGCAGCGCGGGTCCACCCTCGAGGGTCTGCACGAGGTTCGGGCGGATGGCATCCTTGAGGAGCAGGGTCATGGCGCCGACGGCGCCGAGGTCCCCCGCGCGCACCGGCTTCCGATCGGCTCCGGCGGTCGAGCCCACGATGATCCGTGCCAGGCGCTCCTCGA
>CAMLEQ010000232.1 GCA_946479015.1 uncultured Gemmatimonadota bacterium
CTCCCCCATTTCCAACCCCCTCTCCCGCGCCAGCCGCTCCATGGCTTCGAACCGCCGCACGAACTTCTGGTTCGCCTTGTCGAGCGCGAGGGAGGCGTGCACGCCGGCGCGGCGGCACAGGTTCACCACCGCGAACAGCAGGTCGCCGAGCTCCGACTCGAGTGCGCGGTGCGCCGCATCATCCACCGGTGGCGCGTGCGCCGGGCCGCGCGCCGCGAGCTGCTCGCGTACCTCTTCCAGCTCCTCCTCCACCTTCTGCGCCGGGCCCTCGGTGTCCGGCCAGTCGAAGCCCACGCCCGCGGCGCGGTCCTGTAGCCGGTGGGCACGGTGGAGTGGGGGAAGGCCGAGTGGCAGCCCGTCGGCGATCGACGTGCGCGCCTTCGCCTTCATCCGCTCCCACGGCTGGCGCTCCCCGCCGCCGTACAGGTGCGGATGGCGCCGCCGCATCTTCGTGATCAGCGCCTCCGCCACATCTCCCGCATCGAAGGCGTCCTCTTCCTCCGCGATCACGGAGTGGAAGAGCACCTGGAGCAGCACGTCGCCCAGCTCCTCGCGCATCTGCCGGCGGTCGCCGGCGCGCAGCGCGTCGTCGAGCTCGTGCACCTCCTCCATGAGATAGGGGCGCAGCGACTCGTGCGTCTGCGCGCGGTCCCACTCGCATCGCTCGCGCAGGTCGCGCATCAGCGCGAGCGCATCTTCAAGTGTCGGTTTGTCTTGCATAGCTCCTCCCGGGCCGGTATACTACCCGGCCGAGTGAGCACCAGTCAATGCGAGAACCGATGACACGCGCCTGGGTCGAGGTCGATCTGGGCGCGTTACGCCGCAATGCCGCCGCGATGGCCGCGCGCGCGCCGGCGATCGTCCCCATGGTGAAGGCCGATGCCTATGGGCTCGGCGCCGTTCCCGTGGCGTGCGCGCTCGAGTCGCTCGCGCCGTGGGGGTACGGCGTGGCGACGGTGGACGAGGGGATCGAGCTGCGCGCGGCCGGCATCGAGCGTCCGGTGCTCGTGTTCACGCCGGTGGTGCGCGGTGAGCTGGGCGCGCTGCGCGAGGCGCGTCTCACCCCCGCGCTCGGGAGCGCCGCGGACCTCGCGTGCTGGGCGGAGGCGGGGGGCGGCGCGTGGCACCTCGCCATCGACACCGGGATGAGCCGCGCGGGAGCGCGGTGGGATGCCGTGGACGCGATGCGCGGCGCGATTGCCGCGCTCCCGCCCGAGGGAGCGTTCACGCACTTCCACTCCGCCGAGCTGGACGATGGCTCGGCGGCGGTGCAGGCCGAGCGATTCAGCGAGGCGCTCGGCCGGCTCCCGGCGATGCCTCCGCTCGTGCACGCCGAGAACTCCGCGGCGCTCGCGCGCGTGACGCGCTCGCGGTGGAACCTCGGCCGGCCGGGGATCTTCCTGTACGGCGTGGGAAGCGGGGCGGGGGCGCTCGTGCACCCCGAGCCGGTGGTGCGCGTGCGCGCGCGGCTGGTGGATGTGCGCGACGTCCGCGCGGGGGAGAGCGTGAGCTACGATGCGACCTACCGCGCCGAGGCGCCGCGCCGCATCGCGACGCTCGCCATCGGGTACGCCGACGGCTACCGGCGTGCCCTGTCGAATCGCGGCGTCGCGATCGTCCACGGACATCGCGCGCCGGTGGTGGGACTCGTGACCATGGACATGACCATGATCGACGTGACCGGCGTGCCGTGCCAGCCGGGTGACGTGGCGACGCTGATCGGCGACGAGGGGGAGGAGCGGCTCGACGTGGAGCGCGTGGCGGGGCTCGCCGCGCTCTCGCCGTACGAGCTGCTCACCGGCCTCCGCGGCCGGCTGCCGCGCCTCTACCACGAGGGCGCGTGACCCGTCGCGCGATCATTCTCGTACTCGACGGGGTGGGCATCGGCGCGGCGCCCGATGCTCCGGCCTACGGCGATGTGGGGAGCGACACGCTCGGCAACCTCGCGCGCGCGGTGGGGGGGCTCCGCCTCCCGAACCTCGAGGCGGCGGGACTCGGGCGCATCAAGCCGCTCGCGGGGGTGGTGGAAGTGGAGCGGCCGCGCGGGGCGTGGGGGAGCATGCGTCCCCGCTCGGCCGGCAAGGACAGCACCACCGGCCACTGGGAGATCGCCGGCGTCCATCTCGATCGTCCGTTCCCCACGTACCCGCACGGCTTCCCCCCGGAGGTGGTGGAGGAGTTCGCGCGGCGCACGGGGCGCGGCGTGATCGGCAACGTGGTGGGGAGCGGCACCGACATCATCGCGCGCTTCGGCGAGGAGCACGAGCGCACCGGCCGGTGGATCCTCTACACGTCCGCCGATTCCGTCTTCCAGGTGGCGGCGCACGAGGCGGTGGTGCCGCTCGAGGAGCTGTACCGGGCGTGCGCGGCGGCGCGCGAGATGCTCGTCGCGCCGCACGATGTGTCGCGCGTGATCGCGCGCCCGTTCGTGGGCCGCCCCGGCGCGTACACGCGCACGCCGAACCGCCGGGACTTCTCCATCGCTCCCCCGGCCGAGACGCTCCTCGACGCGCTCGCGGCGCTGGGGATCCCGCGCGCGGGGGTGGGGAAGGTGGACGACCTGTTCGCCGGCCGGAACCTCGCGTCGGAGCACACCGCCAACAACGCGGCCGGAGTGGAGGCGATCCTCCGCCTCCTGCGCGCCCCCGATGGTGGGCTCGTGTTCGCCAACCTTGTAGATTTCGATCAGTTGTGGGGGCACCGGAACGACGTTGCGGGGTTCTATGAGGGGTTGCGCGCCTTCGACCGGGCGCTCCCACACATCGAGGCAGCTCTGCGCGAGGACGATTTGCTCTTCCTGACCGCCGATCACGGCAACGATCCCACCACGCCATCCACCGACCACGCTCGCGAGTGCGTTCCGCTCCTCGCGCTGGGGCGGCGCGTGCGCGCGGTGGCGCTCGGGGAGCGGTCGACCTTCTCCGACCTCGGCGCCACCGCCGCCGAATGGCTCGGCAGCCGCTTCCGCGGCCGGGGGACATCGTTCCTCGGGGAGCTGCTCGGCGCGTGATCGATCGCCACGAAGTCGAGCCCCTCCGCGATGCGGCGCTCGCCGTCATGGAGCACGCGTACGCCCCGTACTCCGGATTCCGCGTCGGTGCCGCGCTCTCCACCGCCGACGGGCGCGTGTTCGTGGGCTGCAACGTGGAGAATGCCTCGTACGGCGCGACCATCTGCGCCGAGCGCGGCGCGGTGGTGTCCGCCGTCGCGCACGGCGCGCGCCAGTTCGATCGTATCGTGGTGGCCACCGAGGGCGACGTCCCGACGCCGCCGTGCGGCGTCTGCCGCCAGATGCTCGCCGAGTTCGCCCCGGCGCTCGAGGTGGTGAGCGTCACGCGCGGCGGCGCCGCCGCGCGCTGGTCGCTGGCCGACCTGCTCGCGCACCCCTTCACCCCCCGCTCGCTCGACCGCGATCGTGGAGAGTCTCGACGTGACTGACCGGAGTGTTCGTCTTGCGTAATTCATGGCGCCCATTGGCGCTCTTCGCGGGGGCCGTGCTCGTCATCGCGGGCTGCCAGGAGAATCTGGCTGGTGGCGCGGCATGTCCCTCGCTCTGCCCCGACACGCTCTCCCTCAGGGACACGGTGCTCGTCGCGCGCGAGGTGGTGGACACCGACGCCACCATTCTCGGCATGCCGCCGCTCGGCACCGAGAGTCAGGTCCTCCTCGCCGACTACCGCCGCGGCGCAGCGCACGATCAGCGCATCCGCACCGTGGGCGTGCTGCGCTTCGACTCGTTGCAGCGTGCCTTCGCCGACACCGACACCACCAAGCCGCCCAAATACTTCGACCGGGTGGACTCGGCGGGACTGGTGCTGCGTCTGATCACCTCCGACACCGTCACCGACACCGCGTTCGTCAAGGACACCGTGAGCTTCCTCGTCTACGACGTGGATGGTCCGGGCTCCGACTTCGACACCGCGGCCGTGCGCGCGCGTTTCTCCGGCACCCCCATCGCCTCGCGCAAGGTGCCCAAGGACTCCGTGCACGGGAGCATCCGCATCCCGCTCGACAGCGGCTTCATGGCGCAGCACGTGCGCAGCGGCACGCGCATCCGGCTCGGCGTCGCCGTGGAGAGTCCGCAGGACGTGCAGGTGCGCATCGGCAGCAATGAAGGGGGGAACGCCTCCACGCTCGCCTACTTCGGCTTCGTGGACACCACCAAGCTGTCCGCCACGGTGGTCGCCAACACCCGCTCCGCCTCCGGGCCGACGGTGTCCAGCCTGGCGGATTACACGCTCGTGCTCGATGGCTCGCCTCCGCCGGCGCCGGGGGTGCTCGCGGCCGGCGGGATCCCGTCGTCCCGCATCTTCCTGCGCTTCGACCTGCCGCAGGTGCTCGTGGACTCCGCCACCACCGTGGTGCGCGCGAATCTCGAGCTCCACCAGGTCGCCAATCCGCTCTTCCCCAGCTCGGACTCGCTCTCGCTCCTCACGCGCGTGGTGCGAGCCAAGCCGGACCTCTCGGACATCACCAAGGCGAGTCTGCTGATCGCCGATCCATCGGCACTCGGCGTGCGGGTCCCGCCGATCACCGCGTCGCCCGCGGTGGCGCGCGTGGACACGCTCCCCCTCGTCGGGCTCATGCTCGCGTGGAAGGCCGAAGGGCCGACGGCGGCGCAGCGCGCCATCGTCCTCCAGTCATCGGCGGAGGGGCTCGACCCGCGCCAGTACCTCATCTACTCCAGCTCCGCGTCCGAGGACAGCCTGCGTCCTCGGCTGCACATCAGCTACATCCCCCGCAGCGGCTTCGGACTCCCGTGACGCACCGGCTCGCCTTCGCCTTCCTGCTTCTCGCGCTCGCCGCCGGCACCGCGCGCGCCCAGGGCACGCTCAGCACGCAGGGCTTCGGCTATCCTCCCGGGGAGAGCTCCACGCGCTCGGCGTCCATGGGCGGCGCGCTCTCGGAGACGGACGCGCTCAGCCCCTTCAACCCCGCCGCGCTGGCGAACTGGGGACGCTCTGGCGTCTACCTGCAGTATTCGCCGGAGTACCGGCGGGTGTCCGGGGAGAGCGGGCAGGACAAGACCATGACCGCGCGCTTCCCGCTCGCCGAGGGGGCGCTCACCGTGGGGCGCCGCGGCGTGGTCGGCATCTCCGCCGCCGGGTACCTCGATCGCACGTGGGAGACCTCGCGCACCGGCTACGACCACTTCGGCTCCGGCGCGGACAGCACGCAGTTCACCGAGAGCTTCCAGAGCTCCGGCGCGATCAACGACATCCGGCTGGCCGGCGCGTACGCGATCTCGCGCTCGCTGTGGATCGGCGCCGGCGCCCACGTGTTCACGGGCGACAACCGGCTCGCCGTCACCCGCACCTTCCCCGACACCACCTTCTCCAGCTTCAGCGAGCAATCCACGATCAGCTACACGGGGACCGGGGTGAGCGCCGGAATCGTCTGGCAGCCGGTGTCGGCGTTCACCATCGGGGTGTCGGGGCGCAGCGGGGGAACCATCAAGTCGTTCCGTAACGACACCACCCTCTCCCGCGCGCGGGTGCCGAAGCGGGCGGGGGTGGGGATCGCCTTCACCGGCATTCCCGGCTTCGCCCTTGCCGCGAGCGCCGAGTGGCAGGGGTGGTCCAGCCTGGCCCCGCTCGGGAACGAGGGGCTTGGCGTGACGGATGCATGGGATGTGGGCGTGGGTGCGGAGGTGCGGGGACCGGCGGTGTTCGGCACGCAGCTTCCGCTGCGCATCGGGTACCGCCGCCGCACGCTCCCGTTCACGGTGGAGAGCACCAACGTGCGAGAGAACACCTTCTCCTTTGGCGCCGGCCTCCCGATCGCGAGAGGCGCGTCGCGGATCGACGTGGGAGTCGAGCGCGCGAACCGCGGATCGGCCGCGGGAGTGTCGGAGCACGCCTGGATTCTCAGCTTCGGATTCATGGTTCGCCCCTGATCTCGTGGCCGAGCACGGAACGCGGTCCCCGCTGATCCTCGTCGCGGACGATGTGCCCGCGAACGTCGAGCTGCTCTTCGATCAGCTCACGACGCTGGGGTACCGCGTCGTGAGCGCGTACGACGGACCGTCGTCCATTGCGGGCTGCTTCGAGCACCACCCCGACCTCTGCATCCTCGACGTGTCCATGCCCGCGGGCGACCTGGGGTGCGACGACCGCTCCACGGGCTTCGAGGTGTGCCGCCGCATCAAGCGCGATCCGCGCACCTCGCGCATCCCGGTCATCTTCGTCACCGCGCTCAACGACACCACCGACCGCGTGAAGGCGATCGAGGCGGGGGGCGACGACTTCCTCACCAAGCCGCACAACCGCCTGGTGCTCGGCGCGCGCGTGC
>CAMLEQ010000233.1 GCA_946479015.1 uncultured Gemmatimonadota bacterium
ATTGACGCATTACTTGAGGCCCGGTAAGTTCACTCGTTACACCGCCGCTGTCAACTTGGCGCGGCGCGCCTTCCCGCCGTCCGCCATCACCCGCATCGCCATGGCCACGATGTTCCGGCGACACCTCCGCGTCGCCGCCCTGCTCGTGCTCGCCGCTGCCTGCCGCGGCAGCGAATCCGCGCCACAACGGCACACACTGATCGACTCGCGCGACACCTACGATCCGCGCTCCCTCGATCCGGCGCTCTCCACCGACGTCCCAACCGGGCGCGCCGTCAGCTACGTCTTCGACGGTCTCACGCGCCTCGCCCCGGATGCCCAGCTCCACCCCGCCCTGGCCACGCGGTGGGATGTCTCCGATGATGGCAGGATCTACACCTTCCACCTCCGCCAGGGGGTGAAGTTCCACGACGGCTCGCCGTTCCGTGCGCACGATGTGGTCCACTCCTTCGAGCGCGTGCTCCGGCAGGGTGGACGCGGCTGGCCCCTCTACCCCATCACCGGCGCGCGCGCCTTCGCCGGCGGCTCCGCCCCCCACATCGCCGGCCTCGCCACCCCGGACGACAGCACGGTGCGCATCACGCTCGACACCGCGCTCGTCGTCTTCCCCAAGCTGCTCGCCATGCCGGCGGCGGCGATCGTCCCCGACTCCACCCCCGCCGACTTCGGCCAGCACCCGGTGGGGACGGGCCCCTGGAAGTTCGTGCGCTGGAAGCACGACGACTACGTGCTCTTCGCCAGGAACCCGGACTACTGGGGAGGCGCGCCTTCCATGGACTCGCTCATGGCGCGCATCATCCCCGAGCCGAGCACCGCCGTCGCCGAATTCGAGTCCGGGAACGTCGATTTCCTCTACGTCCCCGAGGACGAGACGGAGCGGTGGGAGCACACGGACGAGAAGAAAGCGCTCCTCGTCTCCGCGCCGGCGCTCCGCTTCTGGTACGTCGCCATCAACACCACCCGCGGCCCGCTCCGCGATGCGCGCGTCCGCCAGGCGCTCAATTACGCGGTGGACGTGAAGACGATCCTCGCGAAGATCATCGGGGGACGCGGACGCGTCGCGGCCGGCGTCATCCCGCCGTCGCTCGAGGGGGCGGACACCGCGCGGGCGCCCTACCCATACGATCCGGCGAAGGCGAAGCAGCTCCTCGCCGCCGCCGGCTACCCGAATGGGCTCGACCTGGAGCTCTGGCACAGCCAGGATCCGGCGTTCGCCCGCGTGGCGCAGTCGATCCAGGCGTATCTCGGTCAGGTGGGAGTCCGCGTGAAGATCGTGCAGCGCGACAACAACGCCGTGCGCGAGGCCTCGCGCAAGGGTGCCACGGACCTCTACATCAAGGATTGGTGGGCCGACTACCCGGACGCGGAGGACTTCCTCTACCCGCTGCTGCACAGCGCGAACCGCGGCGTGGGGGGGAACGTCTCCTTCTACTCCAACCCCGCCTACGACCAGCTCGTCTCTCGCGCGCGCGTCACCGCGGATGATGCCAAGCGCATCGCGCTCTACCGGCAGGCCGACTCGCTGGAGTTCGCCGACGCCCCGATGCTCTACCTCTTCTTCTACAACGACCTGTACGCCGTGCAGCCGTGGATCAAGGGGTTCGAGGTGCCGCGCATCTTCTACGGGCAGCCGCTCGGCTCGGTCTCCATCGCGCCGCGCTGACCGTGGGCTCCTTCATCGCGCGACGGCTCCTCCTCGCCATCCCGACGCTCGTCGGGGTGCTCGTGGTGGTGTTCCTCCTCATCTACGTCGCGCCCGGCGATCCGGTGCTGGAAATGGTCGGCGAGCGGGCCGACCCGGCCACGATCGCCCGCCTCCGCGCCCAGCTTCACCTCGACGCGCCCCTTCCCGAGCGGTTCGCGCACTACGCCGCCGGCGTGGTGCGGGGAGACCTCGGGACCTCGTACATCACCGGACGCCCGATCTCCCGCGACATCCGCGAGCGCTTCCCGAAGACGCTCGAGCTCGCGGGCGCCGCCATGCTCCTCGCCGTGGCCATCGGCGTCACGATCGGCGTGCTCAGCGCCGCGCGCCCCGACGGCTGGTTCGACCGCCTCTCCCTCGGCGCCGCCTACCTGGGGATCTCCTTCCCGGTCTACTGGGTGGGACTCATCCTGATCTTCGTCTTCGCCGTCCTCCTGCGCTGGCTCCCGCCGTCCGGGTTCGGCGGGGTGAAGTACCTCGTGCTCCCCGCGCTCGCCCTCGGCTCGCGCTCCATCGCCTTCCTCGCGCGCATGACGCGCTCGTCGATGCTCGAGGTGCTGAGCGGCGACTACATCCGCACCGCGAGAGCGAAGGGGCTGCGCGAGCGCACCGTGCTCGGACGCCACGCCCTGCGGAACGCGCTGATCCCCGTGGTCACCGTGCTCGGGCTCGACTTCGGCTACTACCTCACGGGGAGCATCCTCACCGAGACCATCTTCAGCTGGCCCGGCCTGGGTCGCTACGTCGTGAACGCCATCAGCCGCCGCGACCTCCCCGCCATCCAGGGCGCCGTCCTCTTTCTGAGCGTGGTGTTCGTGGTCGTGAACCTGATCACCGATCTCGTGTACGCGGCGGCGGATCCGCGGATCTCTTACGAGTAGGGGCCGGAGGTCAGGGGCCGGGGGTCAGGGGGAATTGGGGAGATGATGGGGACCGGGAAACGATGGCGGCGGCCTTGGGGGCCGCCGTTATTCGTTTCGGGAGGCGGATGGTCCGCCGAGGGAGGTTGGATAGTGGGGGCGATCAGGAGCTTTCGCGATCTCGAGGTGTGGCAGCGGGCGGTGGAGCTGGCGGTGGCGAGCTACGCGATCACGCGCGTGCTACCCAAGGAAGAGAGATTCGCGCTCGGGGATCAGATGCGGAGATCGGCGGTCTCGATCTCGACCAACATCGCCGAGGGGCACGCGCGCCATTCCACAGCCGAGTTTCTCCAGGCGCTCTCCCACTCCCGCGGCTCCCTCGGCGAACTGGAGACCCTTCTGGAGATCGCAGTGCGAGTCTCGTACGTCTCCGACGCCGATGCCTCGCAAGCCTTCTCGCTCGCTACCGACACCGGCCGCCTCCTCTCCGGTCTGGTCCGCTCCCTTCGCGAGAAGCTCGACCGTCCCAGTCCCCGCCCCCGCCGTCCCCGGCATCCCCCCGGCCCCCAGCCCCCGGCCTCTGGCCCCTAGTCGGCCGTCTGGCCGAATATCGCCATGTTCGACGAGTGCCCCGGTGCCACCTTCTTCTCCGGGTACAGCCAGTGCACCGCCTGGTTCACGGCGATCGCGGCTTCGCTGAAGCCGGTCGCGATGAGCTTGAGCTTCCCCGGGTAGGTGGTGATGTCTCCCGCAGCCCAGATCCCCGCGCGCCCTGCCTCCATGGTGCTCGTCACCGCGATCTCGTCCTTCTCGAGCCGCAGCCCCCATTCGGTGATCGCGCCGAGGTCGCTCACGAAGCCCAGCATCGGCAGGATGACGTCCACGTCGATCTGATGGTGCGTCTTCGCCTTCACGTCCTTCACCGTCGCGCCGTGCACCCGGTCGTTGCCGTGCACGTCGGCGAGCTCGTGGAAGGTGAGCAGCCGTGCCCGTCCGGCGGCCGCGGCTTCCGTCACCACCTGCACCGTGGCCGCGTGCGCGCGGAAGCGGTCGCTCCGGTGCATGAGCGTCAGCTCCGCGGCGCGTTCCAGAAGCTGGTGCGCCCAGTCGAACGCGGAGTCCCCGCCGCCGATGATCAGCACCCGCTGGTCGCGGAAGCGCTCGGGGTCCGTCACCCGGTCGAAGATCCCCCGCCCGTACCACGGCTCGGCGGCGGGCTGGGGGAGGCGGCGGGGCGAGAACGCCCCGATCCCCGCCGCGATCACGATCGACCGCGACGGGAACCGGTCCGTGTCGGTGACCAGCGTGAACCCGCCGCCGTCCTCTTCGAGGGAGACGACACGCTGGTCGAGCTGGATGTCGGGGGAGAACTGGCTCGCCTGCTCCGCCAGTCCGCTCACGAGGTCCTTCGCCAGGATCTTCGGAAAGCCGGCGACGTCGAAGATGTACTTCTCCGGGTACAGCGCGAGGAGCTGCCCGCCGAGCTCCGGCAGCGCATCCACGATGCGCGCGGTGACGCCGCGCATTCCGGCATAGAACGCGGCGAAGAGCCCGGTGGGCCCCCCGCCGATGATGGTGATGTCCCTGATCTCGTGCGGCATGTGACGCGGTGGATGGAGAACGTGGCGCGATGGGCGCCGACCCTCGATCCCTCAATAATGCACCAGGACGACCACATTCTGGAATACGCCGGGGCGTTCCGGCTGGTGCGCCGCATCGCACAGGGCGGGATGGCCACGGTGTACGAGGCGGAGCAGCTCGGGCCGGCGGGCTTCGCCAAGCGAGTGGCGCTGAAGGTCATCCACCCGCGCTACGCGAAGGAGAAGACCTGGCTGCAGCTCTTCATCGATGAGGCCAAGCTCTCCGCGAACCTCGTGCACGGGAACATCGTGCAGATCTACTGGCTCGGCGAGGTGGAGGGGCAGTACTACATCGCGATGGAGCACATCAGGGGCCCCACGCTGCGCGCCGTGATCGAGCGCCATCGAGAGCTCGACCAGCTCATCCCGCCGACGATCGCGGCGTACATCGCGAGCCGCGTCTGCCGCGCGCTCTCGTTCGCGCACGACTTCACGGGCCCCGACGGCACGCCGCTCGACATCGTGCACCGCGACGTGTCGCCGAACAACATCATGGCCACCTGGGATGGGCACATCAAGCTGGCGGACTTCGGGATCGCGAAGGCCACCACCTCCATCGATCCGATGGCCACGTCGCCGATGATGATGATGGGCAAGAAGCACTACATGAGCCCCGAGCAGATCCTCGCCCTCGACGTGAACGCGCGCAGCGACGTGTTCTCCGTCGGCGTGGTGCTCCACGAGCTGCTCGCCCTCGAGCCGCTGTTCGTCGAGGATGCGACGGAGCTCGTGATCGATGAAGTGACGTGGCGTCCGCTGCGGGACATCCGCGAGGTGCTACCCACGGTGCCGCGCGAGATCGAGGAGGTGCTCAGAGCCGCGCTCGAGCGCGATCCGGCCCACCGCCCCTCCGCCGCGGAGATGGGGCGCGCGCTCGACCGCTGGTGCGAGGCGCAGGACGTCGTCGCCACCCCCGACCGCCTCCAGGACCACCTCGCGATGCTCTTCCCCACCTCCTTCCAGGGGAGCGCCCGCCAGAGCGGCGAGTTCACCCGTTTCTCCGCGTTCGAGCGCGGGCTGCGCGTGAACGGTGAGCCCCGGCGGCGGCGGTGGTGGCGTTGGTTGGGAGCTGGAGGCTAGGGGGGCTGGGACCTGGTGGGTAGACCACCGAACAACGCGTGTCGCGTGTGGGAGACCGACGGGATGAGGAGCGAGGTAGAGCGAGAGTAGGTTCGGTCGTAGAGAGAGTCCACCTACATCCGAACCTACACGCGCCGTACCTCCCTCCTCTTTCCGTCAGTCTCCCACACGCCACACGCGTTCCATGGTGGTCCAGCGACTAGGTCCTACTCCCCCTCTGACTCCACCCTTCCCACGCGCATAGATTCCCGCTCATGCGCATCTATACTCGGACCGGAGACAAGGGCGACACCGGCCTGTTCGGCGGCGGTCGCGTGACCAAGGACCACCCGCGCGTCGAAGCGTACGGCGACGTGGACGAGCTGAACGCCGTGATCGGGATGGCGCGTTCGGTGGAGATGATGCCGCGCATCGACGAGGTGCTCGCTCCCATCCAGCGCGACCTCTTCGGCCTCGGCGCGCTCCTCGCCACCCCGCACCCCGACAAGGTGAAGCAGCAGCTCGAGAAGGCGCGCATCGACGACGATCGCATCGCGCAGCTCGAGCGCGCCATCGACGATGGAGAGGCGGAGCTCGAGCCGCTCACGTCGTTCATCCTCCCCGGAGGCACCCCGAAGGCCGCGGCGCTCCACGTCGCGCGCACGGTCTGCCGCCGCGCGGAGCGGCGCGTGATCGCGCTCTCCCACGAGGTCGAGCTGCCGCCGATCGTCATCCGCTACCTCAATCGCCTCTCCGATCTCCTCTTCGTGCTCGCACGCGTGGCCAACCGCCGCGCCGGCGCGGCCGAAGTCACGTGGTAGCGCGGGCACGCCATGCCCTCCATTTCGCTCCACGGCTACGAGGTCCTCGTCGCGCCGCGCGCGCTCGATGATCTGGGCGGCGTGGCGACGCGCACCGCGCCGGCGCACCGCTACGCCATCATCACCGACGACACCGTGGCGCCGCTCTACGCCGCGCGCGCGGCC
>CAMLEQ010000234.1 GCA_946479015.1 uncultured Gemmatimonadota bacterium
GGCCACGCCCATCGGGCCCGCCCCGGTTGTTCCCGGGTGTTTTTTTTCTGGCGGGGGGGGGGCGGGGCCCCCCCCCCCCCCCCCCCCCCCCCCCCCCCGACCCCTGGCCCCCGACACTAACTTCCCCCCCATGTCTGACTTCCCGACCCTCGAGCACGACTCCGAGCGCGACGCCGCGCTGCCGTTCGTCGACCTCGCCGCCGGCTACCTGGTGCGCACGCGCGCCGGGGAGGGGGCGGTGTCCACGCCGCTCTCCATCGATGAGATCGCGAAGCGGTTCGAGGAGCCGCTCCCGCTCGGCGGACGACCGCTCGCCAACGTGGTGGCGCGGATCGAGGCCGACGTGCTGAGCGACATCAACCGCCTCGCGCACCCCATGTACATGGGGCACCAGGTGTCCGCCCCGCTTCCCGTCGCCGTGTGGACGGAGATGGTGATCGCCGCCACGAACCAGTCGGTGGCCGTCGCCGAGATGTCGCCCACCGGCACCGCGCTCGAGACGCGCGTGATCCGGTGGATGACGGAGCGCATCGGCTGGGAGAGCGGCGCGGCGGGGGGAACCTTCACCTCCGGCGGCACGGAGGCGACGTTCACCGCGCTCCTCGCCGCGCGCGCCGCGGCGATCCCGGACGCGTGGGAGAACGGGGTGGGGGAGAACCCGCCGGTGATCGTGTGCGGGGAGCACGCCCACTACTCCACCACGCGCGCGGCGGCCGAGCTCGGGCTCGGGATGAAGCGCGCGATCGCCGTCCCCTCCCGCGACTGGCGGATGGATCCCGCCGCGCTGCGCGACGTGCTCGACCGGCTGGCCGCCGCGGGGACGCCGGTGATGGCGGTGGTGGCCACGGCGGGCTCCACCGCCACCGGATCGTTCGACGACCTGGAAGCGGTGGGAGAGCTGTGCGAGGCGCGCGGGATCTGGATGCACGTGGACGGGGCCCACGGCGCGTCCGCGCTGCTCTCCGAAAAGCACCGCCGGCGCATGCGCGGCGTGCAGTACGCGCGCTCGGTGTCGTGGGACGCGCACAAGATGATGCTCATGCCGCTCGCCGCGGGGATGCTCCTGGTCCGCGACGAGACGGACCTGGAGCGCGCCTTCTCGCAGCGCGCGCCGTACCTCTTCCACGGGGTGGGCGAGGCTGCGCGCGTGTGGGATCAGGGGACGCGGAGCTTTCTCTGCTCGCGGCGCATGGACGCGCTGAAGGTGTGGGTGGCGCTCCAGCGCTACGGCGCGTCGGGGATCGCGGCGATCCACGACCACCTGTGCGCCACCGCGCGCGCGCTGCACGAGGAGATCCTGGCGCGCCGCGACTTCCACGCGGTGCACGCGCCGGAGTCGAACATCCTCTGCTTCCGCTGGGTGGGGGACTGCGCGCGCGACGATGCGGAGCTGGACGAGCTGAACCGCGAGCTGCGCGAGCGCTACAACCGGAGCGGGCGGGGGTGGATCACCACCACGGTGCTCGGCGGACGGCGCGTGCTGCGGGTGACGATCATGAACCCGCGCACCACGCGCGCGCACGTGCGGCGCCTGCTCGACGGGCTCGCGGAGGAGGCGGCATCGCTCCCCCTCGCCTGACGAGCGCGAGGGGGGCGCGCGCGGCGCGTCAGCGCACGATGAGCAGCCCCGTCACGCCGTTGAAGTCGTCGGTCACCGGTGGGAGCCCCGGCGGGACGCGCCACGCGCCACCGTCCACGCGCACGTTCACGCGGTGCGTGCCCGGCGTCACGGCGAGCGTCGCGACCCACGCGCCGGTGCCGTCCACTCGCATGGTGACGGGCGCCCAGCCAGTGAAATCTCCCATGAGCTCCACGGTGCGCGCGCGCTCGGGGAGCCGCAGGCGGATCGCTCGCGTGCCGTCGGCCGCGGGCTCCACCTCGAGCGCCGGCGGGCGTGGGGCGCGAGCGCCGCTCGCGTCCGCCGGCTCCCGCACCGGATCGTGCCGGCGAGGTGCCCAGTGCATCCCGAAGGTGAGATAGCGCGATCCCTCCCGCCCCTCGGCGATGCTCGCGGGGAGCGATCCCCCCGACACCACGAGCGCGACGCGCGGCCCCAGCCAGTACATCGCCTGCGCGCCCCCCCACAGCTCGGAGCCGGCGAGGAGCCGCCGGCCGCCGGTCAGCTCGAGCGCCAGCGCGCCGCGGCTCCAGCGCAGCGCCGCCTCGGCGTCGGTGTTCGCCGCGATGGCGCGCGTCCAGCTCGTGTCGACCTGCGTGCTGTAGCCGATGATCGTGTCGGCCCCGGGGACGGTGTCGCGGATGGGGACGCGGCGCGTGAGGAGCTGCATCTGCATGTCGCCGCCCCCCCGGCGCGCGCTGGACAGCGACGCGGAAAGCGTGGCGCCGCCGATGCGGGTCCACACGCCGCCGCCGGCGGTGGTGATGCCGTTCCACCCATCCGCGGCGAGCGCGCGTCCCTGCCCGAAGGAGAGCCACGCGCCGTGCGCGGCGGAGCCCACGTTCGCGCGCGCCTCGGTGCGCCAGTAGCCGCTCGAGCCGCGGGGGTCGAACGCATCCCACCCGGAGCGCGCGACCCCCACGAGGCGGATGGGACCGAAGCGAGGCGCGGCGATCGATGCGCGCGCGGCGCCACGCGACGCCATCCCTCCCGCCTGACGCGCGGCGAGCGTCCCCGAGAGGGAGAGCGCGGCGGAGGAGCCCGCGAGATCCAGCGCCGGGGAGAGCGCGATCAGGCCATCGCCGCGCCCATCATCGTACGAGACCGTGGAGGTGGCCGCGTCGAGCGATGGCGTCACCTGCGCGCGCGCGACGCGGGGCGTCGCGACGGCGCAGAGCATGGCGAGCGTGGGTCCGGCCGCGGAACGGAGCGTGATCATCGCGTCACTCCTCGGGGGGCGGAACGCGCGGCGGCGCGGGGCGCACGGGGATCTCCCGCGCGCGCGCGGTGGCCGCGCCGAGCGGCGCTGCTCCCGCCATGATGTCACGCTCCACGTCGGTGCGCAACGCGAAGAATCCGTCGTCCCCCGCGCCGCGCCTGGCGAGGTCGCGGATGATGGAGGACGCCGTGTCCGCGGGTACGCCGCGCGCGATGAGGTCGGAGAGCACGGCGAGCGGGACGGTGAGCGACTCCCCGGGGCGCGCGGCGCGGAGCCGCGTGAGCTCATCGCGCGTGGCGCCGGCGCGGAGGGCGCTCTCGCCGGCGACGAGCTCCTCCGGCGCGGCCGATGGGCCGAGCGCGTCGCGCACCTCGCGCAGCCGGCCGCGCAGCGCCCGGACCGCGGCCACGATGCGCGGCCCCGCCGCGCCCTTGCTCGCCCCCTCGAGCGCCTTGAGCACGAGCGGATCGCCGGGGAGCCCCTCGGCGCGCGCGGAGTCGACGATGGCGAGCACGGCGCCCCGCGTCTCCGGAGCGAGGCGCGCGTCGAGCCGCGCGTCCTCGTGCGCACCGCTCTGCGCGCGCGCGGGGGCGGGGATGGAGAGCGCGGCGAGCGTCATCGCCACGGCGAGCGCGGCGAGCGCCAGGCGCGGCGCGCGCGCGCTCACGTGGCCCGCCCCGCGACGGTCACCGCCGAGTTCGGCTTCCCGAAATCGTCGTGCGGCGCCGGAGGGGCGAGCGGGTCCGCCTTCCACTCGCGCCCATCCACGATGAACGAGTAGCTGTAGCGTCCGGGGCGGAGCGGGATCGCCACCGACCACGCGCCCCCCTCCGCCGCGCGGTGCATCGGCGTGGCGGTGACGCTCCAGTCGTTGAAGTCGCCGACGATCGCGACGCTCGACGCCGACGGCGCGATGAACACGAAGTGCACCACCTGACGGTCGTCGGCGCCGCCGCCCGCCTGGCGCACCTCCCCCGCGCGCACCGGCGCGGCCGCCGCGACCCGTTCGTGGCGCGGCGTCGTCGCGGCGCGATCGCGCTCCCCGCCGAGCACGGCGAGGAACGCGAGCCCCGCGACGGCGGCCACGCCGAGCACCGGAGAGATCGTGATCGGGCGGGGCTCCACCAGCCAGCGCCACGCGCGCGCGAGCGCTCCCGGCCGGCCCGCGCGCAGCTCGGCCATCACCCGCGCATCGAGTGCCGGACTCACGCGGACCGGCGTCCGCAGCGACTCCACCACCCGCTCGATCAGAGGATCCCGCTCGTCATCAATCATCGTAGACCTCCCGCAACAGCTCGCGCAGGCGCTCGCACGCCCGCTTCACCCGCATCTTCAACGCCGACACGCTGGCCCCCGTGAGCATCGCCATCTCCTCGTAGCCGAGATCCTCGACGTGCTTCAGCAGGAACGCCTCGCGCTGCTCGTCGGGGAGCTTCGCCAGCGCGAACCGGATCTCCTCGCGCCACGCGTCGCGCTCCGCGGGGTGCTCCTCGAGCGCTCCCTCGAGCGCGCCATCGTCGCGCACCAGCGTGCGCTCGCGGCGGTGCCGCCGCGCCCCCGCGGTGCGGCAGCGGTTGATCAGAATGCTGAACAGCCACGCATCGAAGCGGGACGGATCGTCGCAGCGCGAGAGCGACCGATACGCGCGAACGAACGTGTCCTGCAGCACGTCCTCCGCGTCGGCGGCGCTGCCGAGCATGTGCACGGCGAACCGCGCGTAACGGTCCCGATAGCGCGCCACGATGCGCGCGAACGCGTCATCGTCACCGGCGCGCGCGCGATGAACCAGGTCGGCATCCGCTTGCTCCACCACGGGCAGACCCCGGCTTCCGGTCATCGGTCACATCTCCGGGGAAAGTGACCGGCGCTCGGGTGGGAGGGTCCGCTCGTGAGATCGGGTGCCCCGGAGGCGCCCCCCAGCCAGGAGAACCCAATGATCCGGAATCGCGCGTTCGCACCCCTCGCCGCGCTGGCGTTGAGCGCGGCGCTCGCCATCCCCATCGCCTGCAGCGACGGCACCGCGCCGGGCGGCGGGAACGGCAACGGGAGCACGTCGGTGCTCCTCACCGACGCTCCCTTCCCGTACGACTCGCTCCAGAGCGTGAACGTGTACGTGGTGAGCATCGCCGCCTCGGTGACCGGCGACACCACCGCCGGCGCGCCGTGGGTGACCATCGCGGAGCCGCACCGCGCGTTCGACATGCTCGACCTCCAGAACGGGCGCACCGCGCTCGCGGGAGCGGCGGACATCCCCGCCGGCGAGTACAAGGCCGTGCGCATGGTCATCGACACCGACTCCTCCAGCATCATCACGAAGGACGGGCTCGACGCCTCGGTCGACTGGCAGTCGAGCGCGGGGCGTCCGGTGCTGTACGCGCTCGTGGAGCGCCCGGTGTCCGTCCCCGAGGATGGCGCGTCGATCGTGATCGACTTCGACGTGGGGCGCAGCTTCCTCTGTCCGATCGAGGGGTGCTCGAGCTTCATCTTCTCTCCCGTGCTGCGCGCCGTGGACGAGGCGGCCACGGGATCGGTGTCCGGCACGGTGCGCGCGAACGGCGGGGCGGCGGTGCCGCACGCCACGATCACCATCTTCACCGACTCCACGCAGGCGCCGGGACCCTGGTTCGCGATGGCCACCGGCCAGACGGACGACCAGGGGGCGTACAAGATCATGTACGTTCCGCCGGGGAGCTACATCCTGCGCGCCGATCCCCCCGCGGGCTCCGGACTCTCCGCGGGCTTCCTCTTCCACGTGACCGTCACCGCCGGCGAGGAGACGGCCGGCCAGGGGATCACGGTGTGGGAGTCGAGCTCCGCCGGCGGCGACTCGGCGGCGGTGGGATCGGTGTCGGTGACGCCGGCGTCGGCCTCCGGCGACGCGGGAGGGGTGGTGCAGCTCTACGGGATCGCGTACGACTCGGGCGGGCAGCCCGTTCCCGCCGCGATCCACTGGTCGAGCAGCGCGCCGGCGGTGGCGGCGGTGGACACCGCCGGCACCGTGCACCTGCTCTCCGAGGGGACGGCGACCATCACGGCGAGCGCCGGCGCGGCGGTGGCGCAGTCGACGATCACCGTGCGCCCCGCCGGCGTGCCGGTGGCGTCGGTGACGGTGGACCCGGCGACGTCGACGCTCGCGGTGAACGACAGCGTCCAGCTCCACGCGACGCTGCGCGACGCGGACGGCCACGTGCTGTCGCGCGGCGTCACGTGGAGCTCGAGCGACTCCACGGTGGCGAGAGTGTTCTTCGATGGGCTGGTGCAGGCGGTGAAGTCAGGCTCGGCGACGATCACGGCGAGCAGTGAAGGAGTTTCGGGGACGGGGAGGGTGACGGTGCAGTAGCGGGTGTAGGACCTGGTGGCTGGACCACCGAACAACGCGTGTGGCGTGTGGGAGACTGACGGGAAGAGGAGGG